>JBOHMK010000157.1:0-2842 GCA_050730115.1 Acetobacteraceae bacterium | reverse complement strand
CCACCGCAGCGCGCACATCGACCGACAAGCCTTCGCCGAAAAATTCCTTCGGCACGCCGATGCGCAAACCCTCCAGCGAGTCGTTCAGGGAACGCGTGAAGTCCTCGGCCGGCACATCGAGCGAGGTTGAGTCGCGGTCCAGATCGGGGCCGCACATGCTGGAGAGCAGCAGCGCGCAGTCTTCGGCGCTGCGCGCCATCGGGCCGGCCTGGTCCAGGCTGGAGGCGAACGCGATCATGCCGTAGCGCGAGGCGCGGCCGTAGGTTGGCTTGATGCCGGTGATGCCGCAAAACGAGGCCGGCTGGCGGATCGAGCCGCCGGTGTCGGTGCCGGTGGCGCCGATCGCAAGCCTCGCCGCGACGGCTGCGGCCGAGCCGCCGGAAGAGCCGCCGGGCACCAGGCGCGCTTCGGGATCCTGGCGTCGTTTCCAGGGATTCTCGGTCGAACCGAAAGCCGAGTTGGTGGTGGAGGAGCCCATCGCGAACTCGTCGAGGTTGGTCTTGCCGAGAAAGATCGCGCCGTCGCGCCGGAGATTGGCGGTGACGGTACTCTCGTAGGGCGGCACGAAAGGCGCGAGGATGCGGCTTGCCGCGGTCGCACGGACGCCCTTGGTGCAGAAGATGTCCTTGATCGCCAGCGGGATCCCGGTGAGCGGTCCCCCCTCCCCTTTCGCCAGGGCTGCATCGGCAACTGCGGCCTCGGCAAGCGCCTCGGCGGCGGTGACGGTGAGGAAGGCGTTGAGGCGCGGATTGAGCGCCTCGATCGCTGCGAGGTGGGCACGCGTCAACTCGGAAGCGGAGAACTCGCGCCGCCCGAGGGCCAGGCGCGCGCCGGCCAGGCCGAAATCGGTGAGCTTCATTCGATGACCTTGGGCACCGCGTAGTAATCTCCGGCCCGTTCCGGCGCGTTGCCAAGCACGAGTTCGGGTGCGCCACCCTCGGTGACGATATCGGGACGCATCTTGAGGTCGATGGTGATCGCCCCGGTCATCGGTGCGACGTCGGTAACGTCCACAGAATTGAGCATCTCAACCCAGGCGAGAATGGCCGCGAGCTCGTGGCCGAGCCGCTCGGCCTCGGACTCTTCCAGGCGGATCCTTGCCAGACGCGCGATGCGCCGGACCGTCTCAGGATCGAGCGGCATAACGGGAATGCAACCCTTGCACGAAATGCAGATGGCCGACCATAACGGGGCCGATGAGTCTCTTCAACCTGGCCGAGCTGTTTGGCCGCCTTGCACCCATGGAACGGCTGCTCGGCGTCGATCCTGGCAGGCGACGGATCGGGCTTGCACTCTCCGATGTGTCGCTGTTGCTGGCCAGCCCTTACGGCTCGCTGCAGCGCCGCCGGCTCAAAGAGAATGCAGCGGAGATCAAGGTTCTGAAGGACCGAGAGAAGATCGGCGGACTTGTGGTCGGCTGGCCGCTGACGCTGGAGGGGGAAGTTGGCCCGGCCGCACAATCGGCACGCGACTGGGCGGCGGCGCTGGCCGAGGCGATCGGGATTCCGGCGACTCTCTGGGACGAGCGGCTTTCGACTCAGGCGGCGGTCAGGATGTTGATCGACGAAGCCGATTTGTCGCGCAAGCGGCGCAGCAAGGTGACGGACAAGGTCGCCGCAGCGCTGATCCTGCAGCGTGCGCTCGACGCCCATCGCGCGGCGTAGCGCTGACTTTCAAAGCGTGATGATTTCACATCATCACGATCTATGAGTTTGCTGAAAAGCCAGAGCAAGGGCTCCGCCCTTGATCCGCCCAATGGGACGTTGGGGCCTCAGGCCCCAGCCCCCGAACTTCAAAAGATAAGGATTCCAAAGGCTTGCCTTCGGCGGGGCGCGGGGCAGAGCCCCGCATATTGTCCTGGCGAAAGCCGCGACACGGTTTTCAGGAAACTGCTAGTGCCCGGCGGTGGCTTCGCGGGCCAGGCGCTCGGCCAGCCGGGTGTGGGCCTCCGAAAGGTGGTCGAAGCTCCTGGTAAAGGTGCCGAGCCCCATCGTCTGGGACCGAAGCTCGATGATGAGATCATGAAGCTCGGCTTCCGGAACCAAGGCCTCGGTCTCATCCCAGCCGGGCCAGCCAGCTCTTTCGTGATAACCGAGGATGCGTCCGCGCCGGCCCGAGAGCACGCGCTGGACGCTGGCGGTATAGCTGTTGGGAGCGCTGACCGTGACCTTGTCGATCGGCTCGAGCAGAACCGGATCGGCCTTCGCCAGCGCTTCGGTCATGCCCATACGCGTCGCAGTCTTGAACGCCATGTCGGAGCTGTCCACCGAGTGGAACGTGCCGTCGACCAACGTGACCGAGACATCGACCACCGGGTAGCCAAATGGTCCTTTCCGAGTGGACTCCTCGGCGGCCTCGGCAACCGCCGGGATGTACTGACGGGGCACGGCGCCGCCGACGATCCGATCGACGAACAGGAATCCCTCGCCCGGCTGACGCGGCGCGATCTCGAGCTTGACGTCGGCGAACTGGCCGTGCCCGCCGGTCTGGCGCTTGAGGCGGGAGTGCTGATGGACCGCTCTGCGGATGGTTTCTTTGAAATGGACTTGCGGTTTCACGGTGACGAGCTTGAGGCCATAACCGCGGGAGAGGCGATCGAGCGAGGCGTGTAAATGCACCTCACCTTGGCCGGCGAGGACGGTTTCGGCGGTTGCGGCTTCATGGACCAAGCGGAGGGAGGGATCCTCCTCCAGGAGCTTCTGGAGCGCGCCGGAGAGCTTGACGTCGTCCTTGCGATCGGCGGTCGTGATGGCGAGGGCAAAAACCGGCTCCGGTTGCTCCGGAAACGACAACTTTTCGCCACTACCGCCGAGGGTTGCGCCGGTTGCGACCTGATCGAGGC
>JBOHMK010000156.1:0-9912 GCA_050730115.1 Acetobacteraceae bacterium | reverse complement strand
TCCCAGTACTTGTACCAGGTCAGAAGGTCGGCGTATTCCTTGAAGCACTCCGGGAAGTTCTCGACGCTGAAGCGCTTGAAGATGTCCGGGTCGGCAAGATTGGCCTGCGCGATAAAGGTTGGCGGCGGCTGATAGTAGCCCTCTTCCTGCCAATGGACCGCAATCGAAGCTTCCGAAACGTCGTCAGCCGCTACTGCTGCGCTCTTTGCCATTGCTCCCTCCTTGTTCTCCTCGCGCATCCCGGCGCCCGGGGCACGCACCTCTGCGGCGGCCGGCGCCGCGATGCACGACAACCACACCCTGTTATCGCTTGTTTGCTTATACTTCTCAACCTACGCCCCGGCAAGCGACCGCTCCGCTTGCCGGGGCGCCATCAACGGCACTGCTGAATTTGGCGCTCAGGAAGGAAGCGCCGCCGAACGGCTGGAGACGGTGGTTTGCGCCGCCGCCAAACGAACGAACGGACCGATGGGCAGAACCTGGCGGCCATAGTCGCCATTGATGATTTCCGCTGCCGAAAGATACGCCGCCAGTGCCGCACAGACCAGGCCGACATAACCGCCCGCGATGGTGAATCCGTGCCCGCCGCCCCAGGAGCCAATTGCCAGCAGGAGATAGGCAATCCACAGCGTCAGGAACACGAGCTGCAGCGCCATGTTGTGCCGGAACGTCGCGATCCACATGTAAAACGTGAACACCCCCCAGACGATCAGGTACCAACCGACCATCGCTTCAGGACCGCCGCCGAACAGCTTGAAGAGCGCGACCAGCGAGATCCAAAAGGCGCCGTAACTCAGGAATGCCACGGTGGCGAAGGTCTCGCCGCGGACAAATGAAAGGATCCCGGCGAGTGCCTGCGCGGTGCCGCCGTAGACCAGCGCCATGGCCAGAACCACACCCAGACTCTTGGCGTCGAACCACCCCGCATTGACCATGCTCAAGAGCCAGGTGGTGGTCGCAAAACCGATCAGCCCGAGCGGTGCGGCGTTGCCGAACTTCCGTTCCATCGAATTCCCTCCTTGACCGCGGGTCGCGAACGCGCCGCGTCACGTAACGTTCCTTCAGCCGGCTTGCCGCCGATTTGCTTTTTTCGACTCCGGCACGTCGGCGGCGGAATGTTTAACCGCTTGCGTTGGTCGCATCAAGCGTATTCCCGAGACCACCTGAAGCATACGCTGCGGTGCAGCATGCCGGCCCGGTATCGGTCGCAAAGGTTCTCCCCGCGAAGCCGCCGAGCCCGCACGGCAGCCGCCAGTGGCGCCAAATCGGCAAATTGCGACCCGTCCCTGATGGCAGCGAGGCTGACCGTCTCCGGCACCGGCCCCACGATCTTCATCTCCACCGCGATCCAGCTGTCGTTCCGGCTGGTCCTGTCGGGGTAGGCTCGCGCGCGGCTTCGACGACGCCGACGATCTCCTTGCCGACGTTGCAATAGTAGAAAAACGCACGATCGCCACGCCGCATTTCGGGAAGATGGCGCTTGGCTTCGTGGTTGCGCACGCGCGTCACGGGCTCGACGCCATTCGCTACCTCTTCCTGCGGGCTGGGCCGGCGCCGCGAGGCTCAGCCCCCGGGGAGAATACGCTTGGCGAGGCTGGGCGAGGCGAGGGTGGGCCGGGCGAGGATGCGCCGGACGCCCTCGGAAAACACCCTGGCGCCGAGGACGATGTCCTCGTCCCTGGTGTCCTCCGCCCAGTGATGGCTGATCCCGCCGATGCTGGGAACGAACAGCATCACCGCCGGCATATGGCGGGCGAGAGTCTGCGCATCGTGACCGGCCGAACTCGGCATGCGCATCCACGCGCCCGGGGCAAGCGCCTCTGCGGCAACACCAAAAACGTCCTGCATCCCCGCATCCATGATCGCGGGCACGGTCGCCGGCCCGGGGGTCGCGGAGAGCCGGCACGGACCCCGTTCGTTGGCTTCCGCGATCAGCGAACGAAGCCGCGCCGACAGCCGCTCGAGCACTGCGGTATCGGGGTCGCGGATCTGGAAATACATCTCGGCGCGCCCCGGAATCACGCTCGGTTCCCCCGGTTCGAAGCGCATGCGTCCGGTCGTCCAGACGCTGAGCGGTCCGGCCGCGGCGGGAAACGCGGCATCGATCGCAACGCAAAGCTTGCAGAGCGCAAGCCCGGCATCCTTGCGAATCGCCATCCGTGTCGTGCCGGCATGATTCTGCACACCCTCGGCGACGATGATGAATTTGCGCATGCCGACGATTGCGCTCACGATCCCGACCCTGATCCCCGCCGATTCCAGCCGATCTCCCTGTTCGATATGCGCCTCGGCATAGCCGAGATACCGCCCGGGAGTGAGGTAGGCGCGCGGCTTTGCCGCCAGCCCGGCAGTCGCCAGCGCGGCGCGGAGCGGCGTTCCCTCGCTACGATGCCGTGCGGCGTCGATCTCTGCTTCGCTCACTTCGCCGCAAAACGAGCGACTGCCGAGGAACTGCCCGAACCAGCCCTCTTCGTCCGCCCAGGCGGCAATGTCGACCCACACCTCCTCTCCGGTGGCACGCAACGCGCGCACGAGAGCGAGTCCGTAAAGCAGCCCGAGCGGCCCGTCGAGCCGGCCGGCATGAGGCTGTGATTCGAGATGCGAGCCAAGCAGCAGGACACGCGCCGCGCGCGAACGGCCGATCACATTGCCGATGCCATCGATCTCGGGTGAAAGTCCGGCTTCGGCGAGCGCATCGGCGAACCAGGCGCGGGCACGAAGATCGTCGGCGGAGAATGTCGGGCGGTGCACGCCGCTCTTATAAGCACCGATCGCCGAAAGTTCTGCGAGGTCGGCCAGCAGACGGTCGGCGTCAATCTCGACAGGCAGCGACGAAGCGGTGGTCATGTGGCCGCCTCGGCGCGCGCGAAGCCGTCCTTTGCGAGATGCCGGTCCACCGCTTCCCACCCGAGCCGCTCGCGGCGCCGAATGCCGGCCGCGGAAAAATCCAATCCATCCTTCATCGCGAGGTGCATGCTCGGAATGACATGCAGGTTCTTCAGGCAGCGGCGGCGCAGCAAGGCGACGAACTCGGGGTTGGCGCGCAGCGGACTATCTTGCGGCACCTCCTGGTTCAACGCCTCCAGCATCGCCGCATACGCGCGATACGACCCGGCATCGCCGTAATCCTCCCAGAACCGGTTCTCGAAGGAAAGTTCCATCATCCGATGCTTCACCTCAAAGAGGTTGGTCGGAATCGGCTCGCGCTCGCCGGAGCCGGGGAAAAGGTCGATCACGACGATCGGCAGCGTCTTGATCTCCTCTTCGGTCAGCAGCTCGATCAGCGGCCTCAAGGGCGTATTGTCGAACAGCCCGCCGTCCCAATAATGGCGCCCGTCAATCTTGGCCATCGGGAAGCCGGGCGGCAGCGCCCCGCTGGCCAGCACATGGTCCACGCAGATCCGCTGTTGGCCATCATTGAAGAATCGCACCGAAGAGCCGGTGCCGACATCCGTTGCGGTGACCGCAAAACGCATCTGGCGGCGGTCGTTGATCTGGGCGAAGTCGCAGATTTCCTCGAGCGTCCTCCGCATCGGGCTGAGATCGCAGAGCGCGGTCCAGCCCGGCAGGCTGAGATAATCCGTGCGCAGCGCATAGAAGTTGCGGTTGCCGAAGGCAGACAGCATCCCCTGGACCAATTCCGGAACGAACGGCAGCGTCGGCAGCGTGATGGCTTCCCAGATTCGTCTCAGGCTCTCCCGGATGTCGCCGCCGCGCGCGCCGGCGATCGCGGCGGCGTTGATCGCGCCGATCGAAACGCCGGTGACCGCCACCGGCCGATAGCCGGCTTCGATCAACCGGTTGACCGCACCCCATTCGTAGGCGCCGAGCGCGCCGCCCCCTTGCAGCACGAGCCCGACCGGCTTGGCTGGCGCGGCTGAAAAAAACCCGCTCACCGCACAGCGTCCGGCCAGCGCGGCGGGTGCGCGCCGAGCGGGGCCGGCGGCAGCTCCCACCGCCCCGGTGTCGCCGACATCTTCACGACCGGACCGAGATAGCGAAGGCTTCCGATCGCGCTCGCGCATTCGGCCATATACTGCGCGCGGTACTCATCGGCGATCGGCGGTGGTGAGGGGGTCGCCCCGCCGAGCATGCCCTGCTCCTCGATCAGCATCGCCGTGCGGCAGAGCGAGACCCTGACCTGCCAGCTTCCACCTTCCCTGGCGCGCCGCATCAGCGCCGCCACGGTACCGAGCGCGGCCAGGAAGCCCGTGATGTAGTCGTTCGGATAAACCATCGGCACCAGCATCGGATTGTCGGCGGTCCCCTGGCCCACCGCCATCCCCGTTGCACACTGGGCAAGCTGCTCGAAGCCGGGCCGGTAGCGCCATGGTCCGGCCCAGCCATAGCAGTCGGTCGAGACCACGATGACGCCGGGCCTGAGCCTCGCCAGCGCTTCGGCGGAGAAGCCGAGCCGTGCCAGGGTTTGCGGGCGATAGCTCTGCGAAAACACGTCGGCCTTCCCGGCGAGGGCTGAGAGCGTGGCGCGGTCGCGCGCCGCCGTCCCCGGCGCCTTGAGATCGAGAAACGCGGTCAGCTTGCCATGCCCGGTATCGATATCGAACGGCGGCAGTTGCGGCCGCTCCGGGCCGTAGATGTGCAGCACGGTCGCGCCGTGCTCGGCCAGGCTCTTGGCTGCGGTCGGCCCGGCGATCACGTGGGTCAGGTCGAGCACGCGGATGCCGCCGAGCGGGCGTCGGCCCGATGGGGAAGAGATCGGCGGGAAGGGGATCGGCGGCGCCTCCCCGATCCTGGTGATTTCGACTGCAGGCAGCCTGGCAATGGCCGCACCTTGCGGATGTGCGCGCCACTCCGCCGCACTCCTCACCATCACGCCGCAGAGGCCGCGATCGGCGATCGCCTCTTCCAGCTCCTCCGCATCCCACTCCGCCACCGCACGCGCCACCGCCGTTGCGCTGTCCGGGCAGCGCAACAGCTCGAGCAGTCCGTCGCGCAGCAGCGGGTAGCCGCCGTTGAGGCTGATGAAGCGGCCGTCCCTGGTCGGATACATGGCAACGGTCGGGTAGGCGGGCTCGGTCAGCGCAATCGGATAGCCCCACTGCCTCTGCAGCATCACGCTTTGCAGCGCCAGCGCCGCGGCCGGAATCTCGATCGAGACCTGCTGGCTCTCGCCGCTCCTGAGCCGCCAGGTCTCGGCAATCAGCGCCCCGAGTGCCCCGAGCACGGCGGCCGCAACCTGGCCCAGCCGGAACGGTGTCGGAATGACAGGATCGGCCCCGCTGATCGCAACGTTTCGCGCCAGCTCCGGCCCGGCCCCGACCATCTCCAGAAGCGCGTGCAGCATCAGCCCGGCCTCACTTCGCTCCGGAACCCGGCGCCCCCAGGAAGCATTATTGGGGCACTATTACGGGCCGCATCATGCGCCGCCGGCCAGAGCAGCGAAAGGGGCGATCCCGGCGGCATATTTCGCCCCCTCTGACGCCGTGCCATGATGCTTCCAAGGGAGGTGCCGGACCTGATGGACGAGCTTCGGGCGTTGCTCTCCAGCCTCGGTCTGGAGCGCTATCTCGCCGCGTTCACCGAGGCGGAGATCGATCTCGCAACCTTGCAGTTGCTCTCCGAGAACGATCTGAAGGAGCTCGGGCTTTCGTTGGGGGCGCGGCGGCGGCTGCTGGCGGCGATCGCAGCCGGCCTCACTGCCCCGCCCGCCCCGGCCGGCACCGCGCCGGCCTCACCCCCGCACGAACCGGCGGCAGAACGGCGCCCGCTCACCGTGCTCTTCTGCGACCTCGTCGGCTCGACCGCGCTCGCCCACGATCTCGATCCCGAGGACATGGGCCGGATCGTCCGCCGCTTTCAGGACTCGGCGGCCGGTGCCGTCGCGCGCTTCGAGGGCTTCGTCGAGCGTTTCACGGGTGATGGGATGCTGATCTTCTTCGGCTATCCGCGCGCCCAGGAGAACGCAGCCGAACGGGCGGTCAGGTCGGGTTTTGCGATCATCGAGGCAACCCGCGTCATCATGACACCTGCCGGCCCGCCACTCGCCGTTCGTGTCGCCATCGCCAGCGGCGATGCTTTCATCGGCGAAGCGCTGGTGCATGGCGGAGCACACGAGCCGCTGGCGGCCGGGGAAGTGCTGAATCTCGCCGCCCGCCTGCAGGAGATCGCACCCGCGAACGGGATCGCGGTTTCGGCCGGAACGCACGCGTTGCTGCGCGGGCTGTTCGAGCTTGAAGATCTCGGCCTCCATCCGCTCAAGGGCATCGGGGCGGCGGTGCCGGCCTGGCGCGTGCTCCGGGAACGCGCGGTTGCAACCCGCTTCGAGGCAGCGGGGACGCGCCTGCTCTCGCCTCTGGTCGGGCGTGAGGCGGAGGGAGCCTTGCTCACCGGGCGCTGGGCGGCAGCCTCCCAGGGCGAGGGACAGGTGGTGCTGCTGTCCGCGGAAGCGGGGCTCGGCAAATCACGCCTGATACAGGAATTGCGCGAGCGCGCGGTCCGCGATCTCCATGTCGTGGTCCGCTATCAGTGCTCGCCGATGCACACCAACAGTGCACTGCATCCGGTCATCGGGCAGTTACGGTTCGCCGCCGGAGTGAGCCCCGAGGATCCGCCCGAGCGTGCGCTCGAGCGGCTCGCAGCACTGCTCGGCCAGGCGGGCGGAGGCGGCGATACGGCACTCCCGCTGATCGCCGCCTTGCTGGCCGTTCCCGGCCCGCACATGGCAATGCTGGACGGGCTTTCCGCGGAGCAGATCAAGAACCGCACGCTCGAAGTCCTGATCGCCCAGATGCTCGGGCTCGCGCACAGCCGGCCGCTGATGGTGCTGGTCGAAGATGCACACTGGATGGACCCGACCACGCAAGAGCTGATCTCGCTCGCGATCGACGCCATCCAGAACACACCGGTCCTGATCGTCATCACCTATCGGCCGGCGTTCCAGCACCACTGGGGTGGCCTGCCACATGCAACCACGCTGCGCCTTGGCCGGCTCACGCGCACCGAAACTCGCACTCTGATCGGGCATGTCGCCGGCGGCAAGGAGCTGCCGAACGAACTGACGGAACAGATCATCGCCCGCACCGATGGCGTGCCACTCTTCGTCGAAGAGCTGACGAAGGCGGTGCTGGCACTCGGCAGCCTGGTCAAACAGGACGGCCGCTACGTGCTCAAGGGCTCGCTCGCGGGATTGACGGTGCCGGCGACGCTCCGCGACTCACTGCTGGCTCGCGTGGAAGGCTTTGCCGCCGCCAAGGAAGTGGCCCAACTCGGCGCCGTGCTCGGCCGCGAGTTCCGACGCGCCCATATCGCGGCGATGGCCGCCATCGGTGAGGCAACGCTCGACGAAGGGGTGGCACGGCTGCTGCAAGAGGAGCTCATCCATCAGCACGGCTCGCGGACAATGTTGAGCTATGTCTTCAAGCATGCGCTGGTGCAGGAGGCGGCATACAGCACGCTGGTGCAGGCGCGGCGGCGCCAGTTGCACGCGCGTTGCGCCGAGATCCTGAAAGAGCTTTCGCCGGAAATTGCCGAACAGCAACCGGAAGTTCTGGCCCAGCATTACCACGCCGCCGGGCAGGCGCTGGCCGCATCCGAATACTGGCTCGCCGCGGGCAGGCTGGCGGCGCGCCAGTCCGCCCACCAGGAGGCGATCAGCCATCTTCGGGCGGGTCTTGCCGCGGTGGCCGAAACCGAGCCGTCGGAACGGCGCGAAGAACTCGAACTCAAGCTCGAGCTCGAACTCGGAGTGCCGCTGATCGCAACCCAGGGTTATGCCGCCGCCGAGACCGAAGCGGCCTGGGATCGCGCGCGTGCCCTGGCCGAGCGCAGAAACGACGGTGCGCGACTGGCCCAGGCGCTCTATGGCCTCTGGGCGGCCCAGGTCTCGCTCGGCCGGGTGCGCCGGGCGCTGGACACCGCCGGTCAGGTGATCGCCATTTCCGAGCGGATCGGCGAGGCCGGGATCGGTCTGGTCGGCGGCCGGATCCGCGGCCTCACCCATTTCATGCTCGGCGACCTCGCCGCCGCCCGCGCCGATCTGGAGCGCACGATCGCGGGCTTCGATCCCGGGCGGGACGGTGGTCTCGCGTTCCGCTTCGGCCAGAATCCCCGCGTCTCCGCCCGCGCGGTTCTGGCAACCGTGCTCGCACTGCAAACGGAATGCAGCGCCGCCCGCGAGGCCGGACGTCTCGCGCTCGAAGAGGCGACCGAGATCCGCCACACCAACTCGGAAGCCTACGCACTCGCCTATGGCGCCTGCATGGCTGCATGGATGCTGGGCGACATCGACGAAACGGCCGCTCTCGCCGAGCGCCTGGTGAAGCTGGCGCGCGAGCACAACATGGGACTTTGGGGCGCCTACGGCGCCTCGTTCCAAGGCTGGGCGCTCGCCAAAACCGCGCGCACGTCCGAAGCGCTGGCACTTTTTGAAGTATCGCTCAAGGGATTCCAGAAGGCTCAAGCGGGGATCTACGAGCCGCTGCATCGCGGCCTCGCGGCCGTGGTGCTGGCGCGCTCCGGCCGCAGGGAGGAAGGGCTGGCCCGGCTCGAGGCGGCACTGGCCGAAGCGCGACGCCGTGAGGAGCTCTGGTCGGTGCCCGAGCTCATTCGTCTCAAGGCGGCGGTCGGACCGGTCGAGGCAATGGAATCGACACTCGTCGAGGCGGCCGCGAGTGCCACGACCTACCGCCTGCCGCTCTGGGAGAAGACCGCGCGCGCGGCTCTCGGCGCTCTCGCGCACGGCGCCGCTGCCTGAGCATCACCCGGAACAACAGCACTCAGAACAACAGCCTCGCGCCGATCAGCCGCAATACCAGCACGGTCACCAGAATCGCGATCACCGCGATCGATAGAATCCAGCGCAGCCACATGTATCCTGGCGGCACCAGCAGCCGTCGGTGCCCGGCGACCTCGACGACCAGCACCGCGATGAAGCCCGCAATCAGCACGATCAGCCCCGCCCAGCGCGGGATCAGCAGCGCGACCCAGCCAATCAGCGCCGGAATGGCACCGAGCAGCAGCCGCGCCCGCTCGACTTCGGGCGGCGCCGCGGCGCCCGGCGTCTGCGGGGCGAGCGCCAGCCCCCAATGCACGGCGCCGAGAAAACCGAGCATCACCGCCCCGTAGCCGACCAGCGCCGGCAGGCCCCAGGGAGCGTTTTGGGCGACGCTCGCGAACCCGCAGCCGATGAAGGGAAGCAGCCCGGCCAGACCGAGCAGCGTCGCGAGCCACGGAAGTCTGGTCATGTTCGGTCTCCCTCCGCCCGCGTTGATGGCCGGATGCGGCCCGAGCCGGCAAGGGCCGGTGGGGCTTGGGCCAAGCGGCCAAAGGGCGGCGGGACCGGGCGCCTTGCCGGCGGGCCAGGATCCCGGGCACCATCGGCGCGTGAAAGAGCCCGCCGATTCGAGTGCTGCGTCCGCCGCCGAGCGTGTGCGCGCGCTCCGCGGCGTTTCTCTGCTCGCCTCGCTCTCTCCGGCCAATCTCGAGACGCTGGCACGGCTTGCCCACGCGCGCACCGTCGAAAGCGGCGAGGTTCTGTTCCGCCAGGGCGATCCGGGAGAGACGCTCCTGGTCGTGCTCGCCGGCGAGTTGCGCGCCCGTGTCTTCGGACGTGAAGGGCGCGAACAGATTCTCCGCCGGCTGAGCGCCGGGGATGTCGTGGGCGAGATCGCGCTGATCGACGGCCGGCCGCGTTCGGCCGATGTGCACGCCGTTACGCGCGCCCGCCTCCTGGTTCTGGAGCGGCGTGCCGTGCTCGACGAAGTGGCACGCGATTCCGGCTTCGCGCTGGCTCTGCTGCGCCTGCTCTGCGATCGCCTCCGCACCACCTCGGCGGCACTCGAGGCGATGCTGTTTCATGACAGTGGGACCCGGCTGGCCGCAGCGCTGCTCAGCCTGACCCACGGACGGGAGGGGGCGCATGTCGATCTGACGCAGGCCGAGCTTGGCGAAATC
>JBOHMK010000155.1:0-8157 GCA_050730115.1 Acetobacteraceae bacterium | reverse complement strand
CCTCGTCATTTACGGACGGCCCCCTGTTGGCAGGCATCGCGAGGCCCGGAGGGCCGTGGCGATCCAGAGGGGCCGCTCGGTGCCTCCGGTCTGGATCCCCACCACGCCGAAGTGGTAGCTCGCGATGTCGGATGGGCCAGCTCTTGTCTCTTGCTGGCATGACCGTTTGCCGGTTCCGCCGGCCGCTCATGAGCCGCCCGGTATATCGTTGTGCCAGATGTCGTTGTGCCAGCCGCGCAGCCACATCATCCGGACAACCGGCAAGACCCGATCCGCTTTCGCAATCTCGTCAGGCGCCTGCACGCCGCCCCTGCATCGGAGGATCCACCGCCACGCCGCGCACGGCAACCGGTCCTGCCAGGTATAAGGCGATTTCGCTGACGTCTCGCCATCAGGCAACAGCGAGTTAATTCCGGACTTCGCTTGACGGAAGCTGCCATGGTTTCCGGAGGGCTCTCATGACCGCAACCGTTTCGCTGCATGGAAAAGCCGTCATGATGGATGACCAGCGCGAGATCATCGCATTCCTCTCCAGCGGCGCGAGTTATGGCAGGCCAGGCATCATCGTGGAACGGATTGAGACCCATGTTTCGCTCATTTTCCTCATCGAGAACCGGGCTTACAAACTGAAACGTGCCGTCCGGTTCTCCTACCTCGATTATTCGACCCCTGCGTTGCGAGAGCGATATTCTCGCGCCGAGCTCGCGCTCAATCGGCGGACGGCACCGAGCCTTTATCTTCGGCTTCGGGCCATCACTCATGAAACCAGCGGTGACCTGGCTTTTGACGGCAACGGCGTAACGGTTGATTGCGTGCTGGAGATGCGGCGGTTTGCTCAGGATGACCTGTTCGACCGGCTGGCGGATGCGGGAAAGCTCACTCCGGCGCTGATGCTCGATCTGACGGACACCATTGCCGCGTTTCACCACGCGGCCGAGATCACCTCCCGCGATGGCGGTCGAGCGGGCATCGAAGAGACGATTGCTGGCAACAACCTTAACCTGATTGCGGCCTGTCCGCCGCTTGATCGCGGCCGGATCGACGAGTGCCTTGCCGCATCGATGGCAAAACTTGCCGCAGTCGGCTCTTTGCTCGACCAACGCCGGGCCGGCGGCAAGGTGCGACGATGCCACGGCGATCTGCATCTTCGCAACGTCTGCCTGATCCGCAACCATCCGACCCTCTTCGACTGCATCGAGTTCAGCGATCAGCTCTCCTGCATCGATGTGCTCTACGATCTGGCCTTCCTGCTTATGGATCTGTGGCATCGCGGCCTGCAAGATCTCGCCAACGTCGTGTTCAACCGCTACCTCGACATCACCGGGGATTTCGAAGGTGTGGCCGCGGTTCCTTTGTTCATGTCGATGAGGGCCGCGGTCCGCGCCCACGTGCTCGCCGCTGAGGCGCGCCAGAAACCCGCGGCCAAGCCGTGGGATGACGCACGCTCCTATTTATCGCTCGCAGTCAGGCTTCTTCATCCCCGCCCGCCGCGGCTGATCGCAGTCGGCGGCCTGAGCGGTGCAGGAAAATCTACCGTCGCCCGGGCCTTGGCGAGCCACTTCGGCCCGGCCCCGGGGGCGCGCGTCCTCCGCAGCGATGTCTTGCGAAAACGCCTGTTCGAGGTCGCGCCCGAAACGCGGCTTCCGCCCACCGCCTATCGGCAAGAGACGGCTGAACGCGTCTATCGCGGCCTCCGTGATCAGGCTCAGGCGGCGCTGGCGGCAGGATGCACGGCGATCGTCGATGCGACTTTTCTCCGCGAGGAAGAGCGTCAGGCCATCGCCGCGCTGGCCGGGCGAGCCCGTGTTCCCTTCTCGGGTATCTGGCTTGAGGCACCGGGAGAGCTTCTGGCCGCGCGGCTCAATGCGCGCCGGCGTGACGCCTCCGATGCTGACCCGACAGTCCTCCGGCGGCAGCTCGGCGTTTCTCCCGGCCACATCGTGTGGCACCGGGTCGATGCAAAGCGCGAAATGACAGCCATGCTTGCGGCCGTACGGAAGATGATCGCCGCCGATACCCAGGGCTCCTGCCTCCCGTCATCCTGACGGCCGCGCGGCACCGGGCGTTCGGTCTGCATCTCGTTCCGCCCGGTGCCGATCACCTGCCGCTCTTGGCGGGACGCGGCGAGGGCGGGAAGATTGTCGGCGATCCCACCGAAATCGCCTTGTGGCGTCTTGCCGCGATCTCGGAGTGGCGAAGCGCCGGTCGGGCACCGACGTCGCGCGCGAAGCCGCTGCCGTCGTGTTGCTCGACGACAATTTCGCAACGGTCGTCGCCGCGGTCGCCGAAGGCCGGCGGATTTTCGACGACATCCGCAAGTTCGCGAGCTACGTGCTGACGTGCAACGCCGCCGAAGTGATTCGCCAGCAACTGGATCCCACTGCCGATGCGGCACTCGTCAGCCGCGCGATCGCCGGCCTGCCCATGGCCCTGGCCCGGAAAGTGGGCTGACCGCGCTCCATCCCCGAGGCAGAGACCTCAGGGGGAGAACATGAAGTTGTTGCCGCCGGGGAATTGCTGTGCGCTCGCCATCGAGGTCGCCTGAGCCGCCAGCGGAATGTAGGGCAGGTTGTCGAGGCGCGCGACCACTTGCTGGGGCGGCAGGACGAATACCGGCGGCGTCATCACCCGTGCCGCGGTTGCCTCGGTCGGGCTGATCGAGAACGCGAGCAGCGCGTTGGCCACCGCTTGCGATGGGGCATTCGGGGAAATGCCGACCGCCTCGCGCACTTCCGTCCGTGCGCCCAGCATGTTGAGCTTGGTCCGCGGCGACATCCAGGTCCAGCGCGGATCCGAGGTCAGCTGACCGCCCAGATATTCGATCGCCATCACCGCCCGCGTCGCGTTGATGAGGTTGCGGTGCGTGCGCGCGGGATCGGCCCACGCCCACGCGGCAGTGTTGATGGCCATGCTGTCGTTGTCGGAGTTTCCGCCGAAGGCACCAACCGGCAGATAGGCGGTACTCGGCATCGGCGTTACCGCACACCCCGCGAGCGCGAGCGCTACTCCCAGCACCAAAGCCACCCGATACATGACGGCCTCCCGGTGATGTCCTCCCGGTCGTGCTCCTCTTCGCAAGGGAGCTGCCGGTATTCTGCGCGCCGGGGGCATTGGCCGACAAGCGCCGCCGGCGGATTGCCCCAACGGACTCCAGTGCCTCAGGCGGCCGGCGCTGCCTCCGCCGAGGCAACGGCTCGGAGCCCGAGCATCAGGATGATGTTCTGCACCGCTGCCCCGGCGGCACCCTTGCCGAGATTGTCGAGCCTGGCGGCGAGCACGGCCTGGCGGCCACTCCTGTCGGGGAAAACCCGAAGCTCGAGCCGGTCGGTGCCGTTGAGCGCCTCCGGCTCCAGCCGGCCGTCGGCAGGCAGCGGTGCCACGCTCACGAATTCGCATCCGGCGTAGGTCTCTGCCAGCACGCGGGCGAGCTCGCCGGGCTGAGGCCGACCCGGCAGGAGATCGAGATGCAGCGGCACCGTCACCAGCATCCCCTGCCGGAAATGCCCGACCGAGGGAACGAAGACCGGCCGCCGCACGAGGCCCGAATGCTGCACGACTTCGGGCAGGTGCTTATGCTCGAGCCCGAGTGCGTACAGGGTGAAGGCAGGGCCGCCCGCGACCTCGTGGGCGGCGATCATCTGCCGTCCGCCGCCCGAATAGCCGCTCACCGCATGAATGCTGAGCGGGAAGTCGGCTGGCAGCAGCTTGGCCGCCACCAGCGGGCGGATCAGCGCGATCGCGCCGGTCGCGTAGCAGCCGGGATTGCTGACCCGCCGAGCAGCGGCGATGCGGCGCGCCTGGCCAGGCGCCATCTCCGCGAAGCCGTACGTCCATTCCGGATCGACGCGATGCGCGGTGCTGGCGTCGAGCAGCTTTGGGGCGGCGGCGCCGAGGCTCGCGGCCAGTGCCGCCGATTCGCGCGCCGCCTCGTCCGGCAGGCAGAGGACGGCGAGATCGACCTCAGCCATCAGGGCGCGGCGCGCTTCGGGGTCTTTGCGTGCTGCCGCGGGCACGCTCTTGAGCGTGATCTCGGGCATCTCGGCCAGGCGGCCGCGGAGATCGAGCCCCGTCGTGCCCGCCTCGCCGTCGATGAAGATCCGGAAATGTCGCTCCGTCATCGAGTTCTTCGCCTCATTCAGCGCCGAGATATAGGTCGAAACCAGGATGCATCCACCAGTCGGAAGATAGAAGCCGCGCTGTCGGCACCATCCTTGAATCCGAAACTGTAGCCGCCCCCGGGCCAATCGAGCGTCCGGGGTGCATCGATCGCAGTGCTCATGGGGCCGACATTCTGATAGAGTGCAGCGGTCGCGGCGGGGTCGATACCGTCGAGGACCACCCGGCGGATCGCCGGCCGCATCCCCCGTTTTCTGCTCGCCAGTGCGCTCATAATTCCCTGTAAAATTCCCTGTTGGCAGGGAAACTGTCCAGCTTCCGGATGGCCCTCTGGAGCTCCGGCTCGACAATATTCTCGGTCAGCGGAAATCGACAAGCTGCCGCTTTCCCTGTTCTTCCTGAAGGGCCACGGCATCGTTCAGCCCAAAGATCTCGAGGGCAAAACGATCGTCGATTGGCCCGGCCTGGCGAGCCTTGAAGCGCATCTCAGGCCGACGCAGGAGATCGGCTATTTGACGCTCGGCAACTATGGCGTCGACATTTACGGAACCGGCCTCATCACCCGAAAGGATTATTGGGACCAGGACGACGGCAAGGAGATCACCAAAGCCTTCGTTGCCGCGGTCGCCATCATGCGGAAATATCACCCCGAGGTCGATCTGAAGACGGGGATCGAGGCGGAGATGCACGGTCTCGGCTACATCGGCCCGGCCAAGATGCAAGCGACATACAACGCCGTCGTCACCTTGCTGGGGCAGCCCATCCCGCAGCCGGTGACCGCCTATTAGACCCGACCTCGACGGAAGCTGGGCACATAGCGGGGGTGGCGGGCGGCTGGGGCGAGAAGGACATCGCCGAGCTGCCGGCCTATGTCCGCGTGCATCTGGTGTGCCGGCCCTGAGCTTGCCTCCGCTCCGGGCCGGGCGTAGCGTCGCAATTCCGGGCGCACCTGAGGGGCGGGGGAAAACGCCAATGAAATCCAACGAATTGCCGCTCGCGCGGGCGCGCTTCGTCCTGGCCGCCGCCGGCTTCCTTGCCAGCCTCCTCGCCGGCGCTGCCGCCCATGCCGCGAGCTGCAACGGGCCGCCCAAGGAAGTCACGTTCGCCAACTGGGCGGTCGCCGAGACCGCGACGGCGAAGGAGGTCGATGCCTCGGTCGCGGCGTTCGAAGCGGCCAACCCCTGCATCAAGATCCGGATGATCGGCATTCCGTTCGCCAACATGGTGAGCCAGCTCACGGTGATGACGATCGGCAACAACACCCCCGACGTGATGGAGCTTTCGAGCGGAATGCCGCAGGCCCTGGCGGCCCAGGGGGCGCTGGCCGATCTCCGTCCGCATGCCGACAAGGCGCTGATCGCCGAGATCCAGCCTTCGATGCTGGAGGATGGGGAAGATCACGGCAAGCTGGTGGCGCTGCCGCTGTCGCTGACCCCGCACGGCTTCTGGTACAACAAGGGGCTGATGCAAAAGGCGGGTCTCGATCCGGCGAAGCCGCCGGCGACGATCGCAGATCTGACCCGCGATCTTGCCATCATCAAGGCGAAATTGCCCAAGGTCTATCCGCTCGCCATGCCGACCTCGAAGGGCGCCTACACGATGGTCGCGACCTGGCCGATTTTGCAGGCCTTCTGCAAGCGCGTGCCGATGGCGGACAACCATCTCGGCTGGACCCAGCCCTGCGCCGAGGATGTCTTCACCTGGCTGCAGCAGCGCGCCGAGCGCCATGAGATGCCGGTCGGGAACAACATGAAAAGCAACCGCCAACTGTTTGCGACCGACCAGGTGGCCTTCACGCTCGACGGGCCCTACATGCGCGGCATCGTCGCCTCCATCAATCCCGCCTACGCCGCCAACGACGCCTTTGCCGCCGAATTCGGCGCGACCCGCATGCCGGTCGGCGAGAGCGGGGAATCGCGGACCGCGATCGACATCCACCAGATCGCCATGAGCGCCAGGGCAGCCGATCCGAAGGCCGCCTGGAAGTTCGTCCGCTTCATGGTGACGAGCCCGGCCGACATGCGCGACTTCATCCTGCCGGAAGGCGGGCTGCCGCCGCTCACCAGCCTGCAACAGGACTTCAGCGCCGAACTCGGCCAGCCCTATCAGCAGGCGTGGGTCAAGGAGATCATTCCGGAGGCGGTGCCGATCCCCTATAACGCGGCCTGGTTCCGGGCCAGCGACCAGATGGTCAACGCGCTGCAGAAGGTGGTCAACGGCGATAACGTGAAAACCGCCCTGGCCGCGCTCGAGACCGCGCTCCAACGCATCTATCCTCACTTCCAGTCCTGATCGGCTGTCCTCGCGGGTGCCGTTCCGCCGCCTCCCGAGGCGCACCGGATGCCGGCCCGGCCTCGCTTTCGTAGCGGTGTCCCGCGGATGGCGCGGCGTGATCGCGCATTCGCCCTGGCGACGATCCTGCCGGCGATCCTCGTGCTGGCGGCGATCTATGTCTATCCGCTGTTCCGGACGATCGGCTACAGCTTCACCGATTACAACCTGATCAATCGCACCAACGATTTCGTCGGCCTCGCCAATTACGGCCATCTGTTCACCGATCCGACCTTCGTAACCGCGCTCGTCAACACGCTGGCGCTCGGCATCGCGCCGATGATCGGGGCGTTCATCCTGGGCTTTGCCGAGGCGCTGGTGCTGAACGAGATCGTGGCCGCGAGCGGCGTTCTGCGCGGTCTGGCGCTGCTGCCCTGGGTCGTTCCGCAGATCGTCATCGCCTACCTGTTCCGCTTCATGTACAATCCGACGGTCGGCGTCTTCAACGTGATCCTGAAGGATCTCGGGATCATTTCCGCCTTTCAGCCCTGGCTCGCGCATCCGGCGACCGCGCCGGCTTCCGTCGTTCTCGCCTATGTCTGGAATGAAACGCCGTTCTTCATGCTGATGCTGCTGGCGGGCCTGCAATCGATTCCGGGCGAGTTCATCGAGGCCGCGCTGGTCGATGGCGCCGGCTGGTGGCAGCGGCTCTGGTTCATCACCCTGCCGCAGCTGAGGCGCATCATCGCCATCACCACCATCCTGACGGTGATCTGGAACTTCAACAATTTCACGATCATCTGGCCGCTGACGGAGGGTGGGCCCGCCAACTGGACGCTCACCTTCTCGGTCTGGGTTTATCGCCAGGCGTTCCAGGATTTCGATCTCGGCTATGCGGCGACGATCGGGGTGCTCTGGCTCGCGCTGCTTCTGATCGTGACCGGGCTCTACCTCCGCGTGCTCGGCGGCCGGGACGAGGCGGCATGAGGCGCCGTGGGCCACTGGCGAGCATCGCGGTCGGCATCGTCCTCTTGCTGTTGCTCGCTTTCGCGCTGCTGCCGATCGTCTGGATGGCCTTCACCTCGCTCAAGACCAAGACCGAATTGTTCGGCGCTCCGGGCCGGCTGCTGCCCAAGATCTGGACCCTCGCCGCCTATCACGACGTGCTGGTCAACAGCGCGTTTCCGACCTATTTCGCCAACAGCGTCATCGTCAACGTGCTGGCCAGCCTGATCACGGTGGTGCTGGCGACACTCGCCGGCTACAGCTTTTCGCGCTTCCGGATTCCGGGAAAATCCGCGATCATGCTCGGCATCCTGGCGATGCAGATGTTTCCCTCGACGGTGCTGCTGATCGCGCTCTATGTCATTTTCCGGAAATTCGGCATGCTCGACACGTACAGTGCGCTCGTGCTCTCGTACATCACGCACGGGCTGCCGTTCAGCATCTGGATGATGCGCGGCTTCGTCGATGCGGTCCCGGTCGATGTCGAGGAAGCGGCGATGATCGACGGCTGCCGCCGCGGCACGGCGCTGGTGCGGGTGGTGGTGCCGATGATGCTGCCCGGCATGATCGCGGTTGCGCTGTTCGCGTTCCTCTCTGGCTGGAATGATCTCGTCTGGGCGCTGACCCTCGCCACGTCGCCGGCGATGCGGCTCATTCCGCCCGGCTTCGTGCTGACCTATGTCGGCCAGTTCGAGACCTACTGGAACCAGCTCATGGCCGGGTCGGTGATGGTCAGCCTGCCGACCATCCTGGTGTTCGTCTTCC
>JBOHMK010000154.1:0-1538 GCA_050730115.1 Acetobacteraceae bacterium | reverse complement strand
CCAACCCGAACCGGGTGATCTGCAGCAGCATGACGATGAGGCCGAGGGCGGCAAGGCCGATCCCGACCGGCCCCAGGATGAACTGGAGCGCGGCGGAAATGATTGTGCTTGGATCGGTGCCGCTGGCGATTTGCGCGTGTGCCAGCGTCGGCACGCCGACGAATGCGAGGGCAGCGACCGGGCAGGCGACGCGCCGTAGCCACTCCAGGATCCCACCGATCTTGCCGCGAAACCACGGCCCCCACGGGGGCGGTTCCGGGCGTTTGAACGGCGGCGGCTCCGGCGGCGTGAAGGGCGGCGCGGTGCCCGGGCGATTGGGCGGCGGCTCCGGCGGCCAGAACGGTGGCGGTTCCGGCTTCTGCCAGGGCGATGGATCATCCGAGAGCTGGGCAGGGACAGCCGACTCAAAACGCATCAGAACTTCTCCCCTGTGAAGACGACGAAAAGGCAGCCCAGGAATAGGGGTCCTGGGATGACGAGCGAACGCGCGCCAGAGCCTGCCCCGGTGGACCTTCAGCCCGCGGTCGGCCTTTAGCCACCGGGCTTGACCCGGTGGTTGGCCCGCGGGTTGATCCGGGGTCGGCGGCGCAGGAGCAACCGGCGCGGCGCGGGTTACGGAAACTGGCGGCAGCGCGCGGCCGGCGGCAACGACGCTCGCGACATAGCCGGTGCGGAAGCCGCGGGTCGGGGATCCGGTGTTGTAGCGCGAGGCCGCGATGAGATAGTTAGCGCCGGCTCGGATCGAGTCGCAGGCATTGAAGGCGCGATCAACGGGAAGCCGAAGCCACGCGAGATTGCCGGACTCGATCTGCATCAGGCCGAGACCGATCCGGTGACCGGCATCGATCAGGCGGCGTGCGGTGGCGATGGCCTCGGCTGCTGTCTGGGGATAAAGCGAGCGGTGGTCCGTATCGTCTCGGATCGCCAGCGGATCGCGCCCGCTCTCGACCTTCGCATAGGCAGCCAGCGTCACGGGGGAGGGGCCCGTCTTCGGCGCGCAGGCGACCGCGGTATGCAGAAAAACGGCGAGCGGCAGGATCATCGCCGCCCCATCAGCTTGGCCCGGGCGATCCGCGCGTCTTGACCGCCGCCCGGATGCGGCATGACGAAGGTCGCCCTTCGCCGCGCCCGCTTACGGTGGATGCGCGCTTGACGCTTGCACCCGACATCTTCCTGGCGGGCGATCTCCCGGCGCAGGTCGGCGAGCGCGCCGGCCTCGACTTGGGTGAGCGTGCGACCCCCGGAGGGGATCAAGCACTCCCGGCGCCGCACACGGGAAGAGATTCTGACCGGATCGACCATCTGCCCCTCGCACGGGAGGCCGGCGGGCCGGACGGTTGAGCAACAAAACGGGAAATTGCACCCCCCGGCGCCGCGTTATATAACTTTCCGTTATGAGGATGATCAACCGGTCGCGCGACGTCAACACCCAAATTTCAATCTTACGGTTGGCGACGGCCGGGCCGGAAACTGACGATCAGATCGAATCCAAGCGCCTTGGCGAAGGCGTTCATGAGGTTGATCGTGATATTCCGCTG
>JBOHMK010000153.1:0-5860 GCA_050730115.1 Acetobacteraceae bacterium | reverse complement strand
GGGTCGGGGTGGTCTTCCAGGAAGATTCGAGTTTCCCCTGGCTCAGCGTCGCCGATAACGTTGCCTTCGGCCTCCGCCGCCGCCGCGCCTCTCCTGCCGAGATTTCCCGGCGCGTCGATTATGCCCTCCGTTTCATGGGTCTCGCCGACTTCGCTCGTGCCTATCCTGCCCAGCTCTCGGGCGGCATGCGCCAGCGTGTCTGCATTGCCCGCACCCTCGTGCTCGAGCCGCGCCTCATTCTCCTCGACGAGCCTTTCGGTGCCCTCGATCAACAGACTCGCCTGCTCATGGGTGACGAGCTGCTCCGCCTCTGGCGGGAAACAGGTGCGACGGTCCTCCTCATCACCCACGCACTCGACGAGGCGGCGATGCTCGCCGACCGTGTCGGAGTGATGTCTGCACGCCCCGGTCGCTTCATCGAAATCCTCGCCACTCACTGGCCACGTGAGCGCACCAGCAATGTGGTCACGGATTCCGGCTTCGGTGCCATCACTGCCCGCCTTTGGTCGCTGCTGCGCGAGGAGTCTCTGAAGGCGATCGGCCGCGCGCCATGACCAGGGCCGGCCAGGTTCTGCTCACTCGCATTCTCGTCATCATCGCCTGCTTTCTGCTGCTCGAAGCGCTCTGCCGGACCGGCGTGATCAGCCCGCTGGTGATGATTGCGCCTTCCGCCATGTTCGCTTCGATGCTGCATCTCTTGCCCGCCGCCGACGTTCGTCACGACGTCCTCAGGACGTCGGTGACGGTCGTCGGTGGCTTCGTGATCTCGGTGCTTGCGGGCTTCGCCCTCGGGGCCGCCCTGCACGCCTCCCCGCGCCTCCGCCGCACGATCGATCCCCTGCTCGCCTCCTATTACGCGGTGCCATCGTTTATTTTCTATCCGCTGCTGGTGGCGATATTCGGTCTCAACGCGCTGCCGCTGATGGTGATCGGCATCGTCTTCGCCGCCCCGGCGATGATGATCGCAACCCTTCTTGGGCTCGACCGCGTGCCCCCGGTGCTGCGCAAGGTCGCGCGCACGCACCGCCTCGGGCGCGCACGCACCATCTTCCTGGTCGTCCTGCCGGCGGCGATGCCGAACCTCTTCAACGGCATCCGCCTGGCGTTCGCGTACGCCTTCATCGCCATTATCGCCGGCGAGTTCATCCTTTCGGGCGGCGGCCTCGGCTACGCTATCGGCTATGCCTATGACAGCTTCGAAGGCCGCCGCATGTATGGTCTTCTTATCTTCGTCCTGCTGATTGCCATCGTGGTGAACGGCGTGCTCTATACGTGGGAGAAGCGGCTCATCGGCCGCCGCTCCCGCTGATGGCCCGCGCCCGCCCCCTCGACATCTTCCTCGTTGTCGTCATCGCCCTTGCGTTCTGGCAGGGCCTCTTCGAATACGTCGGCGCCATTGCCATCACCCCACCGCTCGCGACTGCCCGTTTCGCGCTCGGCCTGCTCGGCTCGGCCTCCTTCTGGCCGCATGTCGGGGCGACCATGCTCGCCTTTCTTCTTGCCCTGGTCATTTCCTCCGTGCTCGGTGTCGCACTCGGCCTCCTGCTCGGTCTCTCCAGGTTCACCGGCGATGTCGCCGAGCCGATTGTCGTCTCCCTCTACACCATTCCAAAGGTCACGCTCTATCCGGTGATGCTCCTGCTGTTCGGCCTCGGCCTCGAGGCGAAGGTCGCCTTCGGCGTTATCCACGGTATGATCCCGGTCACACTCTTCACTCTTGCCGCGGTGAAGAACCTGCCGACCGTCTATCTCCGCACCAGCCGCACGTTTCGCCTTTCGGCTCTCGAGACCGCACGCACCATCCTGATCCCGGCTCTCCTGCCCGAGATCTTCAACGGTCTTTGCGTCGGCTTCGCGCTCACGCTGCTGGGCGTTCTGATCGGCGAGATGTTTGCCTCCCAGCGCGGTCTTGGCTTTCTCATCATCAACGGAATCAACTCGCACAATGTCCGCATGATGACCGCGGTGACGCTGCTGATCGTCATCTTCGCGATTGCCGCCAACGGCGCGCTGCTCGCCCTCAACCGCCGCATCCACCGGAGTTGACAGGGGAATAAGCGGGGCTCTGCCCCGCACGCGGCCATTGGCACGCCGTCGGGATCCCTGCTTTTGCAGTTCGGGGTCTCGGGCCTCAGCCCGCCGAGGTCCCATTGGGCGGGTCAAGGGCAGAGCCCTGGCCGCGGTTTTTCGGCAAACTGCCCTAAAGCCAGTCGATCTCCCGCTCGTACTCCCGCTCGAACGCAGAGATCGCCTCTTGCTCCCGCAAGGTGAAGGAAAGCTCGTCGAGCCCGGCCAGTAGCAGTTGCTTGCGGAACGGATCGATTTCGAATTGCTCGACCTCGCCGCCCGGCCCCCTCAGCGTCTGCCCGGCAAGATCGATGACAATTCGCAGATTTCGCCCCACTTCCAGCGCCGTCCAGAGCGCCGCCACCCGTGCTTCGGCGAGCACCACCGGCAACAGCCCGTTCATCAAGCTGTTGTTGAAGAAAATATCGCCGAAGCTCGGGGCGATCACCGCCCTCACCCCGGCATCGGCCAGTGCCCATACCGCCGCCTCGCGCGAGGAACCGCAGCCGAAATTTCGTCCGGCAACGATGATTTCCGCTCCCCCATACTCCGGTCGATCCAGGACGAAGTCCGTGCACTTGGTCCCGTCCTCGGCATGACGGAGATCATAGAACAAGAGCTCGCCATAGCCGTCCTGGCGCCGGCGCCAGAGGAAGCGGGCGGGAATGATCTGGTCGGTGTCCAGATTCGCCGCCTTGAGCGGCGCCGCCACCGCGTCGAGTGTCCCGAACGGCCGCATGCGTCAGGCCTCCACCAGCCGGCGGACGTCGACGAACCGCCCGCTCACGGCCGCCGCCGCCGCCATCGCCGGACTGAGCAAGTGCGTGCGCGCCCCCTTGCCCTGCCGCCCGACGAAATTGCGGTTCGAGGTCGAGGCGACGCGTTCGCGCGGCGCCGCGATGTCCCCGTTCATCGCCACGCACATCGAGCACCCCGGCTCCCGCCACTCGAAGCCGGCAGCGCGAAACACCTGATCGAGCCCCTCCGCTTCCGCCGCCCGCTTCACCAGCCCCGAGCCCGGCACCACCATCGTCGGCACCATCGCCTTGCGGCCCCGGGCCACCTTCGCCGCCTCCCTCAGATCCTCGATCCGGCTGTTCGTACACGAGCCGATGAACACACGGTCGACTGCGATCCCGGCGAGCGGAGTGCCAGGCGTGAGCCCCATGTACGCGAGCTTGCCGGCGATCGCCTCGCGTCTCTCGGCGCTTGGCGTTGCGGCCGGATCCGGCACCGAGCCGCTGATCGGCAGCGCATCCTCGGGGCTCGTGCCCCAGGTCAGCATCGGCGCGATTTCGCTGCCGTCCAGCGCGGCTTCGCGCTCGAAGCGCGCATCCGCATCGGTGGCGAGGCTCCGCCAGAACGCGACCGCACGCTCAGACGCCGCCCCCTTCGGTGCATAGGGCCGGCCAGCGAGGTAGCCGAACGTCGTTTCATCCGGCCCGACCAGCCCCGCCCGTGCCCCCGCCTCGATCGACATATTGCAGATCGTGAGCCGGCCCTCGATCGAGAGTCCGCGGATCACGGACCCGGTGTACTCGATGACGTGGCCGGTGCCGCCGCCGGCGCCGATCTTCGCGATGACCGCCAGAATCACATCCTTCGCGCTGACGCCTCTCCCCAGCGTTCCCTCCACCCGGATCTGCATGCTGCGCGGCTTCTTCTGCCAGAGCGCCTGGGTGGCCAGTACGTGCGCGACCTCGGAGGAACCGATCCCGAAGGCGAGCGCGCCAAGCGCGCCATGCGTCGCCGTGTGGCTGTCCCCGCAGACGATCACGAGGCCAGGCTCGGTGATCCCCTGCTCCGGGCCGATGATATGCACGATCCCCTGGCGGGCATCGTCGAGGGGAAAAAGTGTAATGCCGTGCTGGTGCGCATTCGCCGCCAAGCCTGCCACCATCTCTCTTCGCTCGGGAACCGCGATATCGTCCAGGCTCCGCCGCCCATGCGTCGTGGTGGCAACATAATGGTCGGGCACGGCGAACGTGCGGTCTGGCCGGCGGACACGAAGCCCATTCGCCTGCAATGTGCGGAACGCCTGCGCCGAGCCCTCGTGCACGAGGTGCCGCGCGACATGCAACAGCGTCATCCCTTCGGGCGAAACGAGAATTGTGTGCCGCGCCCAGATCTTGTCGAACAGCGTCGGCATTGCCTACTCGGCCGCCTCTTTCCTGGCGGGCTCTGGCCGGAACTTGGTCC
Organism: Acetobacteraceae bacterium; assembly: GCA_050730115.1. Taxonomy (GTDB): domain Bacteria; phylum Pseudomonadota; class Alphaproteobacteria; order Acetobacterales; family Acetobacteraceae; genus JAKAWQ01. Next base: position 1,594 of record JBOHMK010000153.1, on the reverse strand, counting down.
GCCGTTGGTCCCACTCGTCGGCGCCGAAGCGGCGGAAGATCTCGGCAACCGGCAGATCGGCCTCGGGCACAGGGTGCCTCCCCTCCGCCTTCAGCCTGGCGAGCTGAGTATCGAATACGCCAATCGCGGCTTTCAGCAAAAGCCCGGGCAAAATCGCCAGGCGATAGCCCATCCGCTCGGCTTCGCCGAGCGGCACGAGCGGTGTCTTGCCTGCCCAGACCATGTTCAAAAGGCAGGGGCCGTGCACTGCCCGCGGCACTGCCGCCACTTCCTCGAGCGTCTGCGGGGCTTCGACGAAGGCCATGTCCGCCCCTGCCGCGAGGCCAGCGTTCGCGCGGCCGATTGCCTGCTCGAAGCCGAGCGAGGCTCGGGAGTCGGTACGCGCGATGACGAGAAAGTCCGGATTCACCCGCGCTGCCACCGCCGCCCGGATCTTGGCAACGAAGTCCTCGGCCGCGATCACCCGCTTGTCGTCGAGGTGGCCGCATTTCTTGGGAAAATCCTGATCCTCGAGATGCAGCCCGGCAACGCCCGCACGCTCGTACTCCTGAACGGTGCGATAGACATTGAGCTCGTTGCCGTAGCCGGTGTCCGCATCGGCGATCACCGGGACTTCGACGCTGCGTGCGATCCGGCCGGCGTTCGCCGCCATTTCGCTCATCGTGAGCAGCCCGAAATCAGGAAAGCCGTGGGCGGCGGCGGTTCCGGCGCCGGTCATATAGACGACCGGAAATCCGGCCCGCTGGATCGCCCGCGCGCTGATCGCGTCATAGGCGCCGGGTGCGACGATCAGCCGCCCCGATGCCATCAGCTTCCGGATATTTTCTCGCTCGGCCATCACGCCAGTTCCTGTGCTTCCGGGCCGAGCGTAGCACCTTCCCTGTTATGTGCGAAAGATACAGGGAATACTCGCGTTGATCGCTGGAGATGTACGAAAGGCCGGCGAGCTATGGCATCCGAATCAAGTGCCTGAGAAGGAGGGCGGGAGGTGGTCAGCCAAGTTCTCCCCAAAGATCGAGCAGGCAGTGCGAACCCACTGCAACCAAATTTTCGGACCTGGCGTACCGGGGGAGGTGATGTATGCGAACTGTGTGGTCACCTTTCGGACGCGTACTCACGTTCAGTACGTTCAGCAGCAGCGCATCCACGGGATTCACATATACTCGCGTGCCGACTGCGTCTTGATTGAAGTGCCGCCGGCGATCGAACGGTGGAGCGAGCTGCCGGACACGAAGGTGACGCAGCTTGCCAACCGACAAGTGGCTTTTGCCCCTGATTGACTTGCCTCAGCATTACGGGTTCATCTCGGCTCGGCCGCAACAAGACCGAAACGGCCGACCACAGCAAGCTGCATCACCGACCAATATGCACAAGCCAGGTATTTACCAGGAGGTCCGTCATGTACCGCCGGGCATTCCGCCAGTGTTACAGAATTCAGGTACATCAAACATGGTGAGCGCGGAAAAGTGATGCTTGAACGCTTCGCCAAATCGACGTCTTAGTGTCCGTCCGGCGACTTTGCAAGTGATTGGAGTCGGTTAACGGTCGTCGAGCGGGCCACTTGAGCGGCTCGGATCGTGTGTGATTCTATGTG
>JBOHMK010000152.1:0-3616 GCA_050730115.1 Acetobacteraceae bacterium | reverse complement strand
GAGCCCCAGGTGCCGGTGGAGTAGGGCGTGAGTGCAGTGTCGCCGTGCACCAGGCGGATGCGTTCCAGCGGCACGCCCAGCACTTCGTGCGCCACCTGCGCGAAGCTGGTCTCCATGCCTTGCCCATGCGATTGCACGCCGACCCGGAGTTCCAGTCCGCCGTCGGCGGTGATGCGTCCCTGGGCCTGCTCATAGCCGGGCACCATCGGAATGCCCCAGCCGTGATAGACTGCCGTTCCGTGGGCACCCTGCTCGCAATAGGTCGCGAAGCCGACGCCGATCAGCCGGCCATCCGGCTCGCGCTGGCGCTGGCGCCGGCGCACGGCGGCGAGATCGATCCCGGCCACCGCCCGGCGCAGCGATTGGGGATAATCGCCGCTGTCGAAATGCTTCCCGGTGATGTTGTCGAACGGCATCTTCTCCGGCGGCACGAGATTGGCGAGCCGGACCTCCCAGGGCTCGCGGCCCGCAGCCTCTGCGATCGCGTCGATCAACTGCTCCATGACGAAGCAGACATTCGCCCTGGCGACGCCGCGAAACGGTACGATCGGCGGCTTGTTGGTGCAGACCGAGAAGGTCCGGCAGTGGTAATGCGGAAAATCATAGGGGCCAGGCAGGATGCTGCCGACCTGCGCGGCTTCCAGGCAGGCCGTGAACGGATAACTCGAATAGGCGCCGGCATCGACCCAGGCATCGGCATCGATGCCGATCAGCGTGCCATCGGCCTCGGCATAGGCGGTGATCTCGTAATGGTGCTCGCGCGCATTGGCGGCGGCGACCAGATGCTCGCGGCGATCCTCGGTCCAACGCACCGGATAACCGAGGTGGATCGCGAGCCAGCCGGCCACCACCTCCTCGGGCTGCAGAAGTCCCTTAAAACCGAAGCCGCCGCCGACGTCGGGCGCGATAACGCGGATCGCTTCCAACGGCAGCCCGAGGCACTCGGAGAGCCCGCTGCGCACGATGTGCGGCATCTGCGTCGCCGTGGTGAGCACGAGCTGTTCTGCCTGCCGGTCCCATTCAGCGACGACGCCTTTGCCCTCGAGGGGCGCGATGCACTGGCGGGAGGTGCGGATGGTGCGCCGGATCTTGATCGGCGCCGCCGCCGCCGCTGCTTCGAATGTCTGCCCCACCCCGGTCTCGACGAAGATGTTGTCGCTCCAGTGGTCATGCACCCGCGGCGCGCCAGGCCCGGCGGCGGCAAGCATATCGACGTTGGCCGGCAGTTCATCGAACTCCGCGATCACCGAAGCCGCGATGTCCTCTGCCTCGGCGCGGCTTGCCGCGACGGCAACCGCGATCGGTTCGCCGACGAAGCGTACTTTGTCGGCGGCGAGCGCCGGCTGCTCGGAGACTTTGAATCCGGGGAGGCCCGAAGCGGCGCGGATCGCGCGCACTCCCGCCCTGGTAAGATCGGCCCAGGTGAAGACCTGTCCCTTGACCTCCTCGGGGATGTCGAAGCCCGTAATGCGCGCATGGGCGACCGGACTTCGAGCGAATGCGAGTTCGCGCATCCCGACCAGCGCGATGTCGCCCACGAACCGGCCGCGGCCACGCAAAAGGCGATCATCTTCCTTGCGGCGAACCCTGGCCCCAATGCCGGACACGATATCGCCGGACACGATCCTCCCCCTTCCCGCGATGCCGCCCGCTTGGGCGGTCCCACCATCGTCCCTGTCTCAATCTGCCGCTCCATGATATGAATATCAAGCAATTCTTTTCAAAGGCAGTTTCTCCTCAATCTGATTGACATTAAGATGACCAGCGGGCAGAATCACAAACGCCCGCGCTGCGGCCAGAGCGAGCTTGGGCCCGACCCGCACAACAAGGAACACCAGGCGGTGAGCGAATACGAGATATTACGAAAGGAAACCGCCGCCCGCGATCGGAGCCTTCGCGAAAAGGTGGTCTCGCTCGAACAAGCGGCCGCCCTCATCCACGACGGCGAGCACGTCGCCATCGGCGGCTGCATGATGTCCCGCACCCCGATGGCCATGCTCTGGGCGCTGGTCCGCGCCGGCCGGCGTAACCTCACCTTCTCGCGCAGCATCGTCTCCTCCGACGGCGACATCATCTTCGCATCCGGCATCAGCCGGAAGATCATCACGAGCTGGTTCAGCCAGGGCATCGTCTGGGGCATCTCTCGGGTCATGCGCCATTGGGTCGAACACGGCGCCGCCGAGTTCGAGGAATGGAGCCATCTCGCCATGGGCATGCGCTATCGCGCCGCCGCGATGGGCCTGCCCTTCCTGCCGATCCGTTCGTTGATGGGTTCCGACGTGCATCGGCGCCTTGGTGCCGCGACCCATGAAATGACCTGTCCGTTCAGCGGCGAGAAGCTGGTGCTCGTGCCCGCGCTCCGGCCGGACGTGGCGATCATCCACGTGCAACGCTGCGATGCTTACGGCAACGCCCAGCTCGACGGGCTGCAGTTCATGGACATCGACCTGCCGATGGCCGCGAAGCGGGTGATCGTCACGACCGAACGGATCGTCAGCAACAACCAGATCCGCCGGATGCCGGACCGGACCAAGTTTCCGTTTTTCTGTGTCGAGGCGGTGGCCGAGGTGCCATACGGCAGCGCTCCGCACGAATGCTATGGGCAGTACGAGCCGTTCTTCCGGCATATGGATCTGTTCGCGCGGATGACGAAGGAAGATCCCGAGCGGGGCAGCCGCGAGTATCTGCAACAGTTCTTCCACGAGCCCAAGTCCTGGAACGAGGTGCTGCAGCGGATGGGGATGGACAATCTTCTGGCGGCAATCCGGGGCGGGAGGAGCGTCCATGATGAATGAGATTCATGATCACAGGGGGGGTGCTTCGAGCCGCCGCGCGACCACGAGCGAATTCCTGGCGGTGATGGCGAGCCGTGCGCTCACCGACGGGCAGATCGTGTTCGCCGGCGTTGGCGTGCCGCTGCTGGCAGCGACCCTCGCCCAGCGGCTGCATGCTCCCGGTCTCACCATCCTGTTCGAAGGCGGCGTGATCGGCCCCTTCATCGTGCCGGGCGACCTGCCGCCCTCCACCAACGAGCAGCGGTGCACCCGGCGCGCGAATATGATTCTGCCGATCACCGATGTGCTGCTGCTGCTGCAGCGCGGCTTCGTGGACGTGGGGTTCCTGGGCGGCGCCGAAATCGACCGCTACGGCAATATCAATACCTCATTCATCGGCGATCCCGATCACCCGAAGACGCGGCTGCCGGGCAGCGGCGGCGGCAACGACATCGCCAGCCTTGCCAGCGTGATCGTGGCGATGAGGCACGAGAAGCGGCGCTTCGTTGAGCAGGTGCAGTTCATCACCAGCCCCGGCTATCTCGAGGGCGGGGCAAGCCGGACGACCGCCGGCCTGCTCGCCGGCGGACCGAAAATCATCATCACGGATCTGGCCGAGCTTGACTTCGAGCCGGACAGCAAGCGGATGCGGATCCAGGCTCTCCACCCGGGCGTGGGCGTTGCCGAAGTCAAGGCCAATACCGGCTTCGAGATCGACCCGGCCCCTGGCATGCGGGTGACCGAACCGCCGACCGATCAGGAGCTTGAGATGCTTCGCGAGCTCGATCCCGAGCGGCTCTATACCGCCTGAGACTGCGATGCCACCGAGCGCTCCGGCGCGT
>JBOHMK010000151.1:0-2306 GCA_050730115.1 Acetobacteraceae bacterium | reverse complement strand
GGACGGCATCGGTTTTCTGCTCGGCCTGGACCATCGTGCGGTACGGGATCGAGAACACCACGCGGATCGGGTTGAGCTGATTGACCGTCGCCAGCGCCGACGTGCTCGGGGTGACAAGATTGCCCTTGGTCATGCTGACCGCGCCGATCCGGCCGGCGATTGGCGAGGTGATCGTGCAGTAGCCGAGATTGAGCGCCGCCTCGGTGACATTCGCCTGGGCCGAGAGCACCGACGCCTGGTCCTGCGCGAGGGTCGCGGTGGCCTGATCGAGGTCGGAGGCTGCCTCGAACCCCTGCTTGTTGAGACGTTCCGCACGCTGATAGGCGAGCTTTGCATTGGCAACCGCCGCCTCCGCCGAGGCAACGCTTGCCTCCGCGGATTGCAGGGCGGCCGTGTACTGTGTCGTCTGCAGCCGGAACAGGACCTGGCCGGCTTTTACCTCGCTGCCTTGCCGTACCGCGACGCTGTCGATGAAGGCGGTCACTCGCGGCACGATCCTGACGGACTGGATCGCGGTGATATGGCCGATGTAACTCCGCACCGGGGCGACGTTCTTCACCATCACCGGCGCGACCGTGACGGCCGGCGGCGGCGCAGCCGCATGCGCCTCCACGCCCGGCGGAAGCACGAGCGCTGTGGCGAGCGCGCCGACCATCAGAGCAGAGCGCACGAATCCTGCTTGTGCTGTCTTCCCCTGCGGCGGCCGACCAAGCATCGGGCCGGCCGGCCGGGCGTCCTGCCCGGGCGCCGCAAGGCTCGTCGCTCGCCTCACGGCAGATCCTTTTTCACGATGTGCCTGCTTCTCCTACCGGCGCAAATATGATATTCACTGGTCTCATTTACGGCAAGGGCTGAAAACATCATTTACAAAGCAATGACCGACAGGGCTGCGGCCACGCGGGCGAGGGTTCGTCCGCGGAGAGCCGGCCGCCCGCGCGCGGCAACCGCCGCCCGGCTTCCCGAACTTCTGCTCGATGCGGCCGAGGCGCTGTTCCTCGCGCATGGCTACGGCGCCACGACCGTCGAGCAGATCGCCGCTCATGTAGGTGCGACAAAGCGCACGATCTACGTAAAATTCGGTGACAAAGAGGGCCTGTTCTCGGCCATGGCGAGGCGCGTGGTGGAGCGTCGCCGGGCTTGGCTCGCGGACGAGTTCGCCGCTCCTCGGGTAGAAGAGCGGCTGATCGTGTTTGGCGAGCGGCTGCTCGCGCTTGCCCTGGCGCCGGACGTCCTCGCGCTGCACCGGGCGATGGTGGCGGAAGCGTATCGCTTCCCCGAGCTCGCTCTGCTGGTCGAACAGTTGGCCGCCGAGGGCGCGAGACGGCGGCTGGCAAGCATTCTCGCCGTGGAGACCGCCCGCGGCTCGCTCGAGCTTGCCGACCCGGAGCTGGCGGCCGAACTGCTGGTCGGGATGATCGTCAATTCCGGAGTCCAAGCCGGTCTGCTCGGGCGCGAAAGCGCGGCGGCGCACTGCCCGAATTCATGGGTGCGGACGGCGATCTCGTTGTTTCTCGACGGCTGCCGGCCGAAGTGCGGTTGATCGACGCCGATCGGGACCCCGCCGGGGTCACGATTTCCTGCGCAAGATCAACGAAGTATCCCGGTCTTGTCCAGGGTCTCGCTTCGGCGCCGATGCACACGCTTTCGCAAAGCTGGACTCGCTCATCCAGTCGAATGTGCTGCTTTGGCCCCACCACCGGGCGAATGGCTTTCCCGGCCGCCGGGACATCACAACTCGCGCCAGTCGGGCGAGATTTGCCGCGCACACCTCGACCAGCCGGGCATTCTGGTCCGCGAAAGCCTGCCGAACCTTCGCCCTCTCGTTCAGATCCCGGATCAGATCAAAGGGATCGCCAAGGTGCTGGCGGGGCATGATCCAGTTCACCACCATCTTCGGCCTCGATGCTCCTGGGCAGTTCAAGGCATCTGACAATGCGTGCCGGACGGACGTGGTCAACCCGCCCAGCGTTAGAGCACGATGACCGGAGGCGGATCGACCGGAGGTCTGAAGCGCGCGACGAAACAGATACATAGAGCGGGGTCGGAGAGCGTAAGCAATCCCATCCCGCCTTAGCCCGACTTCGAGATTTCTCATGACAAAGTTGGATTGTATACCCTGACTCCCTGAGAAGCCGAAAAATCGCTTGCCAAGCGGCCCACGCCGGATTCTACCAGCGCCATGATACGGGCTGGGTTCCTGGACAGAGAATCGCGGCAGGACCTGACCGAGCTGGCTCGGGACGGGTCGGCCGCCCATCGTCTGGGCCGGCGTGCGAATGCGCTGGTGTTGCTGGACGACGGGATGA
>JBOHMK010000150.1:0-17710 GCA_050730115.1 Acetobacteraceae bacterium | reverse complement strand
TTGTTCAGGGCGTCGATCTTGTCGCTGTTGTAGCTGATCTGGTTGTTGATGAAATCGGTGGATGCACCGTAGGCATTGAGCTCAGTACCGACCGAGTTCAACTGTTTGATGAACGTGCCGGTCGAGGTGATCAGCGCCGAGACCGTGGTCGAGGCGCCGAGCTGGGTCGACGTGAAGGTCAGCGATTTGTAGAGCGATGAGCCGCTGAAGGTCGCGATGCCGTAGGTGGCACCGAGCTCATTGCGCACCACCGAGACCCGCTGGAACGTGCCGTTGCTGCCGGAGATGTTGCCGATCAGCGTCGAGCCGGTGTAGCCAGCATCCTGGACGAAGGTCTTGACGTTGGCGAGTAGCGAATTGTACTGCGCCTCGTACGACGTCCGCTCGCTGCCCTGGGTGCTCGCGGAAGCCAGGTTTACGAGCACGTCGCGCATGCTGGTAAGCGTGTTCGAGATGTTGTTGAGCCCCGAAAGGGTCGTGCTCAGCAACCCCTGCACCCCGCCCATCACCTGATTGGAGGTGGTGAGCGCCGAGACATCGGAACGAACCCGCTGCGCGACCGCGTAGGCGGCTCCGTCGTCGGTCGCGTCGGCCACCCGGTAGCCGGTCGAGACCTGCTTCTGGACGCTGTTCAGTTCGCTCGTCGTCTGCGTCAAGGACTCCAGCGCGACGGTGGCGCCGTAGTTGGTGTTGATCGAGTTCAAGATGGACATGGTTTCTTACCTGATTGCCCTGAGTGTTGCGGTTTCCCCGCCTTTTGCGGGCATCGCTCGATTGTCGAGCATAAGCCTTAACGGGCCGTGAAAGCGGGCCGCTCCCCGCTCGGCGACATACGGAAATTTCCAAGTGCTCACAGGTAGTTGACCAGCGAAAGCGAACCCAGATTCGCGATCAGCTGATAGGACGCCTGAAGCTCCGTCTGGACCCCCGTCAACCGGGTCGCCGTCGTCGCCATGTCGACGTCCTGCACCGCGCCAACCTGCGTCGTGAGCGCGTTCACGGTGTCCGATAGGGTGCTCGCCGTGCTGGTCAACGCACTGCTCTGGTTGCCGAGCACCCCGGCATCCTGGTTCATCGCGGTAACGACGCCCTGCAGCGTCGCCTGCGTGTCGCCGACCAGCGTCTGGAAATCCGGGGAACTGACCTGCGAAGTGGAGAGCGAGCCGATCACGGCGAGGCTCGTCATCAGATCCCGCGTGTAGGAACCGGTGGTGTTGGTCCCGCTCGAGGGAACGTAGGAATTGGCGGAGGCCAGGAGGCCGATCGTAACGAACTGTCCCTGCCCCACCTGCACGCTCGGAAGCTCCGCCTGCAGCGTCGCTGCCGGCTGGGAAAGTGCCGCCGAGAAGGGTGAGGTGCCGGCCGCGTTCGACGATCCGGTCGCGAGCACGCTCGCCTCGGTGACCGCTGCTCCGTTGGTTGCCAGCCCGGAAACCGCCGCGCTGATTTGCGTGGCGAAGCCCGAGGACAGGATTTGATCGGCGTTCGGCACCGGCGGGTTGGCACTGTCCGCGCCTGCGAACACGTAAGTAGTCCCATCGGTCGTGTTCAGAAGATTCGCGACCTGCACCAGCGCCTGCTGCGCCGCCGCCGCGACATTCGTCACTGCTGTCGGATCGGCAGTGCCGATCGTGTTGAGCTGGGAAGCAAAGTTCGAGGCGATCGCGCTCAGCTGGCTGACCGCCGTCTGCGTGACCTGCATCTGGCCCTGGGCGGCGTTGATGTTGTTCTGCCAGGTATTCATCTGGCTGATCTCGGGGTTGAGATCGAGCGAGACGGAGGCGCCCGAACCGAGCCCGGCATAGGTCTCGGCGACCAGGCCGCTCGATGCCTGCTCTGTCAGCGTCGCCAGTTGCTGGCGGAGTTCCGTCGCATTCGCGACCAGCTCGGAGAGTTGCGAATAGTTCGAGCCAGTGATCCCGGGGAGGCTTGCGCTCATCGCGATCAACCCGGAACCGCGTTCAGAAGCTCCGCGAACATCGACTGCACCGAGGCGATGATGCGGGCGTTGGCGCCGTAGCTGTTCTGCAGCGCTACCATCTGCGACATCTGCTGATCGATGCTGACGCCCGAAGTGGCCGAGAGCTGGTTGGTGAGCGCCGTCTGCGTCGCCTGAGTGGTCGCGAGATTGCCGCTTGCCTCGGCGCTGTCGTTCGCCTCCTGGCCGACCAGGGCAGCCGCGAAATCGGTCGGCGTGCCAGGTGCCGTGAACGGCAGCGAAAGGTTGCCGAGCGGACCGAGTCCAGTCGTGTTGGGCGAGGGCTGCGCGACTCCCGCCTGCACGTCCGCACCGAACGTATAATTGAGCACGCTGTTGATCAGCGTATCGAACCCCGCCGGGCCGCCCGGCGGATTGGGCGTGAACGCGGCGGCGCCGGTGGGGCTGCCGGCGATCGCGTTGGTGCCATCGCGCACCAGCGCGGGGTCGGCGCTGACCGCCGGATTGACCTCGATCTCGGCCGCGAACCCGACATAGCCCGATTGCACCGGAACACCGCCGCCGGAAGGCACGGTGCCGGTGCCGTCGGTGAACAGGGTGAGCCCCTGCGCGGCGAAGCGGGTCGCCAGATTTTCCGAGAACTCGTCGAGCCCCGCCTGATAATTGGGCAGGGTCTGATCACGCAACCTGATGTTGGCGCCGAGGGCGCCGCCGGTCAGTTGATTGGTGACATCGACGCCGCCCAACGTGATGGGTGCGATGCCACCCGGATAGCTTGCTCCGGGCCCGATCGTGGCCGGGGCAGCCGAGAGCGCGCTGCCGCCTTCGGTCGGCAGCTCGGTGCCGCTCGCCGTGAATACGAGCACGCTGCCGTTGCTCTGTGGCAGGAAATTCACGCCGATCAGACCGGAGAAGGTCTGCTCCTGCTGATTAAGCTGGTTCTCGAGGTCGGCCGTGCTCTTGCCTTGCGCGTTGAGCACGACAATCTGGTTCGAGAGCTGGCCGATGGCGGCGAGACTCGTGTTGACCGAGCCGACCTCGGAGACGATCGCGTTCTCGGCGTTCTGCCGTGCCGTGGTGTAGGCCGCGCTCAGCGTGTTGATGCCGGCAGCCAGCGCGCTCGCCGATTGCACGACGGCCTGTTGCTGCGTTTGGTTCGAAGGATCGGTCGCGAGCGTCGAGAAGGCGTTTTCGAGACTGGTCACCTGGCTTGCGAGATCGGATCCGGAGCCCGGGGTGCCCATCACCTGATCGATCGCGGAGAGCGCATTGGTCGTGGTCTGCAACGATGTGGCGCTGGAGTTCTCGCCGAACACCTGGGCCTGGAGCGCGGCGTCGATATTCGCCGTCGCCACCCCGGATACGACCCCCATCGGCTGGCCACCGGCGGTGGCACTCTCTTGCCCGAGCGTCTCCACCGCATAGCTCGGTGTGCTTGCATTGGCGACGTTCTGGGAAATCAGTGCCAACTGCTGATTGATGTTGGCGAGCCCGCTCGAGGCGATCGAGAGCGCGGCAGTGAGACTCATCGGCAGATCTCGTGGAACCGGATCGGTCTGGTTACTGGATGATGTTGAGCAGCGACTGCATCATCTGGTCCGCGGTGCTGATCGTCTTGGTGTTCGCCGAGTACGCCTCCTGGGCGACGATGAGCTTGCTGAACTCTGTCGAGATATCGACGTTCGAGCCTTCGACGGCATTGGTCACCAGGCCGCCGGCGCCGCCGCTTCCCGCGCTGTTGGCAATGGCGTCCCCCGAGTCTTGCGTCGCGGTAAAGGCCTGGCCGTTCTGCGACTGCAGCGCGTCGGGCGCATTGAATGTCACCACCGGCACCTGAGCGATCGTCTGCGTCAGGCCGTTGTTGTAGTTGATCACCACATTGCCGTTGTTGTTGATGCTGACGGACGAGAACGCACCCGGGGGAACGCCGTTCTGGCTCAGATTGTTGACCGCGTACGAAGTTCCAGCGTACTGGGTGAGGCCATTGGAGGCGCCGTAGGCGCCGAGATCGAGCGCGATCGCCTGCAGGCCGTTACCGAAATTGGCAGAGAAGGAGAGGCTGGCGTTGCCACCCGGCGCGTACGCAGAAGTCGTCACCGTGCCGGTCCCGCCGCTGATACTGCCGATGGTGCCGTCCGGCACCGGATTGCCGCTGCCCGGCCCGAACGAGACGTTGGCGGTGCCAAGCGCGGGCCCGTTGGTTGCGTTCGGAGCGCTGACGGCGACCTGCCAGTTGTTGGCTGACGTCTGCGTCCAGGTCAGATTGACCGTCTGCAGATTGCCGAGACCGTCGTACACCTGCACCTGGGACGTGACCGGGGCCGCGCTTGCGGGCGTCGCCGGCAGATTAGCGGCCAGATTGACGTCGGTCGTGGCAACCGGCGCGTACGCCGTCTCACTCACCTGGATCGGGCTCAATGTGTTCTGATTGACAATTCCCGTGGCCGGATTGACGGACCACCCATTGAGATAATAGCCGGCGCTGTTCACCAGATACCCTTGGGCGTTCATCGTGAAGTCGCCGGCCTGAGTATAGTACGGCTGGGCATTGAATAATGGCTGGCCCTTGTTGCTGCCGGTCGCCTGGCTCACCGCAAAGAAGCCCTGTCCCGAGATCGCGAGATTGAGCGGGTTCTGCGTCTGCGTGATGGTGCCCTGGATATTGTTCAGATAATCGGGGCGCGCGACCACCGTGCTCGAATCGTTGATCTGCGGGGTCGAGGTGGTCAGATAATCGATGAAGTCGGTATTGACGCCCTTGTAGCCGACGGTCTGGCTGTTGGCGACGTTGTTGCTGATGTTGGCGAACTCTGCCGATTCCGCGCTGAGGCCGCTGACGGCGGTGTTCATGGCGCCAAAGATGGACATGCCTTGCTCCTCGCTCGGGCCCCGGTGACGGCTGCCGGCCCGCTGTGAAAGGCCCCGCCGGCCAGGGCGTTTTGCCCAAGCTGGCGGATGCCGGGACGATCGGAAGCAGGAAGCGTGCCAGCCACGCTTGGGCATTTTGCAGGCAAAATTCCGAGCCAGAGTGGTGCTTTTCGCCGGCTCGGGCCGTGCCGCGGCAACTTGGGCCCGGCAAACTTTGCCGACCCTGTTTCCCCAAACGAACCCCGTTCGCAGCATAAACCGGGGCACCGCCCGGTCCGATCTGCTGCCGCGAAGGCGTGGTCAGGCTGGCCCGCGTCTTGCTTGCACAGAGTCCGGGCCAGGAACCGGAATGCCGTCAGCAGCCACCCCTCCCGCCGCCACCACGCTGGTTGCGATCGCAGCCAAAGCGCCGCCGTCGACTGCCGCCGCTGGCGCGCCCGCGTCGCAATCGTCGCTGCCTGCGGGCAACACGCTTGCTCCGGCCGACCTTCCGGGCACGTTCGAAAGCGCTCTCAAGCTCGCCTCCTCCGGAACCTACGGGACGCAAGCGGGCTTGCAGGCAGCGCCCGCCACGGCTCCGACGAGCGCGAACGCCACCTCCGCCGGCCAGGTGCCGACGCCCGATCCCACCACGATCACACTTGAGACACCCGCCGCCCAATCGATCGTCACTCCGACAAGCGTGGTCCCGGCGGGCACCAACCCGGCCGCAGCGACCGGGCCGGTCACTGGCGCGGCCGACAACCAGCCTCCGCCAGCCGGCCCTGCAATCGCCGGCCCTGCAATCACCGGCCTCGCAACGGCCAGCCCCCCGCCCGCGGCGCCTGCCGGGGCAATCGCTTCCGGCCCGCCAGGCGAAACAGCGGCAACTTCCGCGCCACGATCCGCGGTTTCCGGAGCCTCATCGCCGCCGGTTGCCAAGGGGGCCACCACAGCCCCGGCCGCGGCGCTATCACCTTCCCCGGCCCTATCACCTTCCGCGGCGCCGCCGGCGGCCGGACACGCCGCCATTGCCCAAACCGCGCCAGGGACCGCGCCAGGGACTGCGCCGGATACGGCGCCGGCAGCGCCGCTGACCCTGGCTGCAGCCAACGTGCCGGCCGCGGCGGCGGCAGAGTCTCCACGGACGGCCGAGCCGGCCAACGGTGCACCATCCCCCGATGTCGCAAAATCGAATGCGACCAAAGAATCGCCGTCAAAGGCGGCCACTGCCGCCGGGTCGCCGTCGCACGCGGCATCGCCATCCCCCGCGCCGGCGCCCCTACCGGCCGCACTTCTCGCCGCGGCAAGCACACCGGGGTCCCTCCTGCCCGTGCCGCCCGAGCCGGTCGCGACCCCATCATCGTCCCCGGGGTCGCCCTCTTCCGGGCCGTCTCTTTCCCCGATGCCGCCGGACCCACCGGTTGGATTGACGGCTCTCCCGCCCGATCCGGATGCAGCGAAGGCTGCAGGCCTGCCGCAGCCGCCACCTCTCCCGATTGCCGGTTCACCGACCGGGCCCACGTCGCCCACGTCGCCCACGCCGCCGGCTCAAACGCACCTGCATCCTGCGGCCGGAACACTGCTTCCAGCATCGTCCGCTTCTCCTTCCCCACCTCCTCTACCGGCTTTGCCCGCGGCACCTTCAGCCCCACCTTCCCCGCCAAACGCCCCTCCGGCGGCACAGCAGGCAGCAATGCCGCTGCCGGCACCGTTGGCCCAACTCGCCCCGGCGCTGGTTTCGCTCTCTCGCGCCGATGGCTCGAACGTGCTCACGCTCCGGCTCGAACCGGCGTCGCTCGGCCAGGTGGAGGTGAAAATTACGCGCCCGCCGGATGGGCCGGCCGGCGTCGCGGTCACGGCCACCAACCCGGAGACGCTGCTGCTGCTGGTCCGCGATCAGCCGGCACTCACGGCGGCGCTTGGCCGTGCCGGGGTCGCGATCGATCCGCGCAGCCTGAGCTTCCATCTGGCGCCGCCGCCGGCGCCCGCCACCCCTGCTCCTTCGGCTGGCGGGGCGGGAACGCTAGCCGGCTTCGGCCCCGGATCGGGCAGCGCCACGGGTCGCGAAAGCGCGCCGCGCCGGCGCCGCCTGAGCCTCGCTTCGCAAGCCGGCGCGGCCGCGGAGGCCGCGATCACCCCGACACCCGGTGCGCGCTGGCTGCGTGCCGGCCTCGATATCACCGCCTGATACCCGGTTAGGATTCGTGCCATGAGTCTCGCCTCCGTCGCCGCCCAGCAGAGCAACGCGCTGGCCGCCGCCAATGCCGCGGCCTCCGCTGCCGCCAACCCGCAATCGAGCACCCCGAGCAGCAGTGCGACCGCGAACGCCGCCGCCGCGGCGGCCGCCGGCAACACCGCACTCAGTTCGCTCACCAGCAACTTCGGGGATTTCCTCAACCTTCTGATGACCCAGTTGCAGAACCAGGACCCCTCGAACCCGATGGACCCCAACCAGTTCACCAGCGAACTGGTGGAGTTTGCCTCCGTCGAGCAGCAGATCAACACCAACAGCTCGCTGACGCAGCTGATCTCGCTCACGCAGTCCGGTCAGCTGATGCAGTCGACCGCGATGGTCGGGAAGTCGGTGCTGCTTAACTCGACGACGTTGCCGCTGCAGAGCGGCTCGGCGGCGCTGCAATTCACCGCCAGCACTGCCGAGCCGGTCGCGATCGCGATCTACAATTCAAGCGGCCAGCAGGTCTACGAGACCGCTCTCAACGCCCAGGCCGGCACCAATAGCTGGACCTGGAACGGCACCAACAATGCCGGCGGCCAGATGCCGGACGGCGGCTACACCGTGGCCGTGGAGGGCGCCAATTCCGACGGCAGCACCACCGCGCTACCGTTCTCCGTGCAAGGGACGATCACCGGCGTGCAGACGCAACCGTCAGGTGGCCTTGCGCTCGAGCTCGGCGCCACCACTGCACCATTCTCCGCCGTCCAGCAGGTACTGACGAACTGATGCTGACGAACTGGGAGTTTCCTGAAAAGGAGTTTGCTGAAAAGCCTGAGCAAGGGCTCCGCCCTTGACCCGCCGAATGGCGCGTTGGGGGCCTGAGGCCCCAGACCCCCGAACTTCATAAGAAGGGATCCCAAAGGCTTGCCTTCGGCAGGCTGCGGGGCAGAGCCCCGCGTATGGTCCTGGCGGAAGCCGCGAGTCATCAGTTTTCGAGCAAGCCGCGCGCGAATTCCGCGGCCACGAACGGTCGCAGGTCTGCCGCCTGCTCGCCGACGCCAACCGCGTGCACCGGCAGCCCGAAGGTCTCGGCCAGCGCCACGACGACACCACCGCGCGCACTGCCGTCGAGCTTGGTGACGATCAGGCCGGTAACGGCAACCATTTCCCTGAACACCCTGACCTGCGCGAGTGCGTTCTGGCCGGTGGTCGCGTCGAGTACCAGAAGCACGGAGTGCGGCGCAGTCGCATCCTGCTTCTGCAGCACGCGCACGATCTTGGTCAGTTCCTGCATCAGCGCGTTCTTGTTGTGCATCCTGCCGGCGGTATCGATCAGCAGCAGATCCGCCTTGGCAGCGCGCGCCTGGCCAAGCGCATCGAAGGCGAGCCCGGCGGCATCTGCATCTTGTTTGCCGGCGATCACCGCGCATCCGGTCCTCTGGCCCCAGATCTGAAGCTGCTCGACGGCAGCAGCGCGGAACGTGTCTCCGGCGACCAGCATCGGGCGAAGTCCGGCCTCGCGGTACTGCTGCGCGAGCTTGCCGATGGTCGTCGTTTTGCCGGTGCCGTTGACCCCGACCACCAGGACCACATGCGGCGCGTGCCGCCGGTCGATCGCCAGGGGCTGCGCCACCGGCCCGAGAATCTCGGCGATCTCGGCGGCGAGTGCCGTTCTCACTTCCTCGGCGCCGACCTCTTTGCCGAAGCGCGTGCGCCGGAAGTCGGCGATGATTCGTTCCGCAGCTTCCGGCCCGAGATCTGCAGAAATCAGCAGATCTTCGAGTTCGCTGAGCGCCGCCTCATCGAGCCGGCGGCGCATGAACGCCGCCCCGATACCATCGGCGAGCTTCTGCTTGCTTCGCTCGAGGCCCCCCTTGAGACGGGAGAAGAAGGCGCTGAGCGCCATCAGAGCGCGGCCACCCGGAGGACCGTGCCGACGGCCGCTTCAACCCGCCCGCTGACCAGCGCCCCCGCCGCCATCGAATCCGCCGCCCGCCCGGAAACGACTGCCGTGGCGTAATGTTCGGTGTGGCCGCTCCCTTCACCTTCGAGCAGCACCGTCACGCTGCTGCCGACGAACGAGGAAAGATAGCGCGCCGCGTTGGCCCGCCCCGCTGCACGCAGCTTTGCCGCGCGTTCGCGCCGCACCGGCCACGGGAGCTGGGGCATGCGGGCAGCGGGCGTCCCGGGGCGGGCGCTGAAGGGAAAGACATGCAGGAACGGAACCCCGCTCTCCTCGACCAGTGCGATCGTGTCGCGGAAGTGCGCCTCGGTCTCGGTCGGAAACCCCGCGATCAGATCGGCGCCGATGGCGATGCCGGGGCGGAGCGCGCGCGCCCGGGCAATCGCCGCCAGCGCCTCAGCGCGTGAATGCCGCCGCTTCATCCGTTTCAGGATCAGATCATTCCCTGCCTGCAGCGAGAAATGCAGATGCGGCATCAGCCGCTCTTCGCTCCCGATCAGCCTCCAGAGATCGTCATCGATCTCGGAAGGATCGAGCGAGGAAAGCCGGAGCCGGCCAAGTTCCGGGAGAGCGGCGAGCAGCGCGCGCGTAAGCTCGCCGAGCGTAGCGTCCCCCGGCAGATCCGCGCCATATGCAGTGAGATCGACACCCGTCAGCACCACCTCGCGAAATCCGCCGGCCAGAAGTGCCCGCACTTCGGCGACGACCTCGGGGATCGGGCGGCTCACACTCGCCCCCCGCCCATAGGGGATGATGCAGAAGGTGCAGCGGTGATCGCATCCCTGCTGCACCGGAACGAACGCCCGCACCCGCGCGCCAAAATCGGGAAGTGCCGGCGCTCCGTCCTTCGCCGCTTCCGTGCCGCCCCAGCTTTCCGGGGCGAGCTTCGCCCGGTTCCCGATCACGCGCCGGACGCCGGGCAGCTCTGCCCAGCGCGACGGCGCAATCTCCGCGGCGCAGCCGGTAACCACAATCGGTACCATTGGCTGCTCGCGGGCGGCGCGGCGGATCGCCTGGCGGGCCTGGCGCTCGGCTTCTTCGGTCACCGCGCAGGTGTTGACGATCACCAGGTCCCGCTGCCCGGCGGCCTCGGCCTGGCGGCGCATGACCGCGCTTTCATAAGCATTGAGCCGGCAGCCGAAAGTGACGACGGAGATGCTCATCGCGGATAGGCGTCGAGTTCGACTTCTCCGCGGAACGCAATCGCGGTCGGGCCGGTCATCAGCACATGCCCCGCTTCGTCCCCGACCCCCGCGCGCCAGGCGATGTCGAGGATTCCCCCGTCCATCACCACCGTGGCCTCACGCCCGATCAGGTTCCGGCGGCTGGCATTGACCACTGCCGCAGAGGCGCCGGAGCCGCAGGCGCGCGTCAGCCCCGCACCCCGTTCCCAGACGCGGAGCCTGAGCCGCCCCGGCGCGAGCAGGCTCGCAAACCCGACATTGATGCGCTCCGGGAATAGCGGGTCACGCTCGATCTTCGGGCCGAGGCCGGCCACGTCCGCCTGATCGGCGTCGGGAACGAAGAAGGTCAGGTGCGGGTTCCCCATCGAAACCGCGGCGGGCTCGCCTGGCCATCCAGGCGCGGGCGGCAGCGCCAGCGTCTCCAGAGGGCGGGCGAGGGGGATCTCATGCCACGCCGTCGCCGGCGGGCCCATGTCCACCTGCACGCGACCACCGTCCTCGAGTTCCGCCGGCAGGAGGCCAGAAACGGTCTCGACGACGAAGCGCCTTCCATCGCCGTCCGCGGCCAGCAAGGCCGCGACACAGCGGGTGGCGTTGCCGCAGGCTTCGGCTTCCGAACCGTCGGCATTGCGAATCCGCATGAAGGCGTCGGCCCGCGCCGAGCGCTCGATCGAGATCAGCTGATCGCAACCGATGCCGTGGTGCCGATCGGCGAGCGCCGCCGCCAGGGCCGGCGTCAGGCCAAGCCGCACGCGGCGCTCGTCGAACACCGCGAAGTCGTTTCCGGCCCCGTGCATCTTGACAAAGGCGGTCTTCATCCGGGCATGCATAGCCAAATCCGCCCTGTTCGCGAAGTCCGCGGGGTTGACGTCCGGCCGCACTCCGGCAGCATGGCGGGGACGCCTTCGGGAGGAAACCGCCCATGAAACTCATCCGCGACGCGGCACTGGCCGCAATGCTTGCCGTTGCGCCCTGCTTCTCGGTTCACACAGCGCTCGCCGCCCAGCCACCCACGGGCACGGCGGCTGCGAACACGGTGCAGGACCAGAAGGCGCCGAGCCTCCTCGATACCATCCGCGCCCGCGGCGAGCTCCGGGTCGGTCTCACCGGCGACTACAAGCCCTTCTCCTTCCTCGACCAGGAGAGCGGCAAATTTACCGGGCTCGATGTCGATATGGCTGGCGCCCTGGCCAAGGCGATGGGGGTCAAGCTCGCGATCGTGCACACGACCTGGCCCACCATGATGGCCGATCTGATGGCGGGCAAATTCGACCTCGCCATGGGTGGGGTGACGATCACGCTCAAACGCATGGAAAAGGCCTATTTCTCAATTCCTGCGATGCAGAGCGGCAAGACCGCAATCGCCCGCTGTGCGGATGCCGCCAAGTACCAGACGCTGGCCGAGATCGACCGCCCCGGCGTCAAGGTGATCGTCAATCCGGGAGGCACCAACGAAAGCTTCGACAAGACGCACCTGCATCACGCCGAGATCGTGCTCTATCCCAACAACGCGACGATCTTCGAGCAGTTGGTCGCGGGCAAGGCGGACGTGATGATCACCGACGGCGTGGAGACGCGGCTGCAGCAGAAGCTGCATCCCGAGCTCTGCGCCATCCATCCGGGCCATCCCTTCAACCATTCCGAACTCGGCTACATGATGCCGCGCGACGTAACCCTGAAATTCTTCGTCGACGAATGGCTGCACCAGATGAACATCACGGGGGCGCATCAGGCCTTGGTGAAGAAGTGGCTCGGGTAGCAGCCGCTGGCTACGGCCGCCTTGTGTCCGCCCGGCCCGGACGCGGCCTTGCGCACCTGGACCACCCACCGGAGGTTGTCATGGCAAGCATCGACGATGTTATGGACGAGCTTGGCGAACTCAAAGAGATGCTGAAGAAGCTCCTCGACAAAGCCGAGGCCGGTTCCGGCAGCGGCTCCGCCGCCAGCCCGCCGGGCACCTATTTCGGCGTTCCTGCTCATCGCCTTCCGGGTCTGGTCACGGAGCTTGGACTCGCGCAGGAGGACGAAATCCTCTGCGTTCCGCTGGGGCGCCCGCGGAGCGGCCAGCAGCGCACCGGCTGACGCATGCCCGCTCCGGACTGGCAGAAACTGACCGACGCGAACTTTGCCGACGCCAGGAGCTTTGCCCAGCGCCTCTCGGACGCAGCGAAATATGCCTGGGTGGGCGCCTTCGCCCTCCTCTACGCCGCCATGCTGGCCGACAGCGGTGCGCTGAAGACATTCTACATGCACTGGAAGTGGGTGCTGCTTGCCGCCGCCGTCCTCGGAGCCATCTCTTTCGTCTGCGATCTGGCCAAGAATGTCGTCGGACTCAGATTCGCCGCCCGGCTGGACAGTTGGATTCGGACGGAACTGGCCGAAGATCCGGCACGCCCGGCAGGGCAGCAGCGGATGAACGATTACGCGGCATACAACAACCTGATTGCTGGCGCCTGTGCGCCTGCCGTCAGCGATGCGTGCCTCTGGCTCTCGGTGCTCGCCGCCGGCGCCTCGGCGATCCTGATCGCACTCGCCTTCCTGCTCGCAATCCTCGGAGGCGGCCGCTGAGCCAGGCGCGGAGCGACCTCCCTCGGCCCGCTCCCTTGCGCCCTTGCCCTTCCCGCCGCTATAGAGCCGCCTCCCGCGCGCCCGGGCCCGTTTGGGGCATGCCCGGCCGCGGCTGCTCGCTCTGAGCATGCGATCAAGGAGAACGAAATGCCCAAACGGAAGACCAAGGCTTCGGTCAAGAAGCGCTTCAAGATGACGGCCACCGGCAAGGTGATGTCCGGGCCGCAAGGCAAGCAGCACAACCTGATGGCGCGTACCCAGACGGCCAAGCGGAACGCCCGCGGCTACCAGGTCCTGGTGCCCGAGGACGCACGCACGGTCAGGCGCTGGGCGCCCTACGGGCTCGACTGAAAGGAGAGGTCCGATGGCACGGGTCAAACGGGGCGTGACGACGCACGCGCGCCACAAGAAAGTTCTGGCGCAATCGAAGGGCTATTTCGGCCGCTCCTCCACCAGTTACCGGATCGCGCTCGAGCGGGTGGAAAAGGGGCTGCAGTACGCCTATCGGGACCGGCGTAACCGCAAGCGCGATTTTCGCGGGCTCTGGATCCAGCGCATCAACGCGGCGGCGCGTGCGCATGGCATCCCATATTCGCGCTTCGTGGCCGGCCTCAAGAAGGCCGGCATCGCGCTCGATCGCAAGGTGCTGGCGGCGATCGCCTACGACGATGCGCAGGCATTCGCGGAAATCGCCAAAGAGGTCAAAGCGGCACTCGGCTGACCGCTGCCGCGGAAAGTACGCGCCGCCATGACCGACGATCTCTCGGCGCTCGAGAGCGATTCCTCTGCCGCGATCGGCACGGCGCCCGATCTGGCGAGCCTGGAGGCGCTGCGCATCGCCCTGCTCGGCCGGCAAGGCCGGATCACAGGCCGCTTACGCGGACTTGGCGCGCTGCCGGCAGCTGCACGGCGGGCAGAGGGCGAACGGCTCAACCGGCTCAAGGAGCGGATTACAGGCGAGCTCACCCGGCGGCGCGCCGAACTGGAAGCCGCCGCCCTCGAGGCCGGGCTCGCCCGGCAAGCGATCGACGTCACGCTGCCGCCGCGCCCGTCCCCGCTCGGTCTCATTCATCCGATCAGCCATGCGATCGGCGAGATCGCGGCGATCTTCGCCGCCCTCGGCTTTCGCATCGTCGAGGGCCCGGAGATCGAGGACGACTGGCACAACTTCGGCGCCCTCAACATCCCCGAGTATCATCCGGCGCGCCAGGAAATGGATACCTTCTACCTGCCGGCGCGCGATGCTCCAGGGCGCGATGCCGACTCCCGCCGGCGCGTGCTCCGGACGCACACCTCGCCGGGGCAGATCCGCACCATGACGTCGGGTCCTCCGCCCTACCGGGTGATCGTCCCGGGGCGCACCTACCGCGCCGATCATGACGCCACCCACTGGCCTTTGTTCCACCAGTGCGATGGCCTGGCGATAGACCGTGCGTTCACCCTCGGCCATCTCAAGGGCTGCCTGATCGACTTCCTGCGCGCGTACTTCGACAAGCCGGAGCTTCCGGTCCGCTTCCGCTCAAGCTACTTCCCGTTCACCGAGCCCTCGATGGAAGTCGATATCGGCTGGGACGGGGAAACCGGCGAGATCGGGGCAGGCGGCGACTGGCTCGAGATCCTCGGCAGCGGCATGGTGCATCCGCGCGTGCTCGCCAATTGCGGCGTCGATCCGACCGAGTGGCAGGGCTTCGCCTTCGGCATGGGGGTCGAGCGGCTGGCAATGCTGAAGCAGGGCATCACCGATCTCCGCCCGTTCTTCGAAAGCAATCTCCGCTGGCTCCGGCATTATGGATTTTCGCCGCTCCGGCCCCCCATCCTGCATGAGGGCCTGCATCAGGGCTTGAGCCGGTGAAGCTCACGCTCGGCTGGCTGCGTTCACATCTCGAAACGGAGGCGTCGCTGGCGGCGATCGTGGAGACGCTCTCCGCGATCGGCCTCGAAGTCGAAGCGGTCACCGATCGCGCGGCGGCACTCGCTCCTTTCCGCATCGCCCTGGTCGTCGAGGCCGCCCCACACCCCAACGCCGATCGGCTCAGGCTCTGCCGGGTAGAGACCGGCTCCGGCATCGCGTCCGTCGTTTGCGGCGCGCCGAACGCCGTGACCGGCATGAAAGCGGTGTTTGCGCCGCCCGGCAGCATCATTCCGGCGACCGGTCAGGTGCTGAAGGTGGGCCGGATCCGCGGCGCCGAAAGCGCGGGCATGCTGCTCTCCGAGCGCGAGATGGGGCTCGGCGAGGATCACGATGGCATCGTCGAGTTGGCGGCGGATGCGCCGGTCGGCACGCCGTACGCACACTGGGCCGGGCTCGATGACCCGGTGATCGAGATCGCAATCACTCCCAATCGCGGCGACGCGCTCGCCGTCCGCGGGGTCGCCCGCGATCTTGCCGCGGCCGGGCTCGGCGGGCTCAAGCCGTGGTCGGTGCAGCCGGTTGCCCCTGAGTTCGCGAGCCCGCTTTCCTGGCAGACGGCCTGGCCCGAGGCCTGCCCGTTCGTGCTCGGCCGGAGCATGCGCGGTCTCAGAAACGGCCCGGGCCCGCGCTGGCTCGCTGACCGGCTGCACGCGATCGGCCTCCGTCCGATCAACGCCCTGGTCGACATCACCAACTTCTTCACCTTCGATCTCGGCCGGCCGCTGCATGTCTTCGATGCGGCAAAAGTTACAGGGCCGGTGCTCACGATGCGTCACGGCGCCGGGGAAACATTTCGCGCGCTCAACGGCAAGGACGTGACCGTCGGTCGGGACGACTGCGTGATCGCCGATCGTGCGGGCGTCGTCTCGCTGGCGGGGATCGTGGGCGGCGAATCGACGGGCTGCGATCACGCCACCACCTCCGTCTTTCTCGAATGTGCGCTCTTCAATCCGATCGGCGTTGCCGCGACCGGCCGGCGGCTTGGCATTCTGTCCGACGCACGCGCGCGTTTCGAGCGCGGCATCGACATCGCGCTGATGCCCGACGCCGTGGAGGCGGCGACGCGGATGATCCTCGAGCTCTGCGGAGGCGAGGCGAGCACCGTGGTCGCGGCCGGTCGCGCGCCGGCCTGGCAGCGCAGCGCGACCCTCCGTTTCTCCCGCCTCGAAGAGTTTGGCGGGCTTGCCGTGCCCGCTTCCGAGGCAATCGGCATTCTCGAGCGGCTCGGCTTCGCACTCGAGCATTACGACCACGCATCGGTGACGGTGGCCGTGCCGCCCTGGCGCAATGACGTCGCAACCGGCGTCGCACTCGCGCTCTCGCCGGCGCTCGCCGAGGCCACGGCCGCGCGGATGCGGGATGCCGCCGGGGCGATCGAGCCGGAGGCCGAGCTGGTCGAGGAGGTATTGCGCATCAAGGGCCTCGATCAGGTGCCCCCGGTCTCGTTGCCGGCTGTCGCCGCGGTGCCCGCCCCTTCGCTCGGGCCCGCGGCTGCACGGGTCGAAGAAGTGCGCCGCCTGCTCGCCGGGCGTGGCCTCTTCGAATGTGTTGGCTTCAGCTTCATGGCGGCGCCGGAGGCCGCGCATTTCGGCCCCGTGCCGGCGAGCCTCCGGCTCGACAACCCGATCGCCGCCGATCTCGACCAGATGCGGCCGACGCCGCTCGCCTCGCTGGCACTGGCGGCGGCGCGCAATTGGGCCCGCGGCTATCCCGATCTCGCGCTCTTCGAGATCGGTCCCGGCTTTCTCGAGGATGCGCCGCAAAGCCAGGTGCTGATCGCGGCCGGTCTTCGCTCCGGAACAACGGCGAGAAGCTGGATCGAGCCTGCTCGCGCGGCCGATCTGTTCGATGCCAAGGCGGACGCAGTCGCCGTGCTCGCCGCCCTCGGCCTTCCGGCCGAGGCACTCGTCATCGGCGCGCCGGCGCCTTCCTGGTTCCATCCCGGCCGCTCCGGGCTGGTCACGCTTGGTCCCAAGCGCGTGCTCGGCCGCTTCGGCGAAATCCATCCGCACATTGCCGGGTTTCTCGGAATGCCGCTGCCTTCCGTTGCGTTCGAAATTCTTCTCGACGCCGTGCCCGGCCAGAAGCGCCGTGCCCACCGGGCGCCGCCCGATCTTTCGCCGTTTCAGCCGCTCAGGCGCGATTTCGCCTTCGTCGTCGATGAGAGCGTGCCGGCCGATCAGCTCCTGCGCGCCGCCCGCGCGGCGGCCCACGGGGAACAGCAGGTCTCGATCGTCGGGGTCAGCCTGTTCGACGTCTTCACCGGGCCGGCGATCGGGGAGGGCAGGAAGTCGCTCGCGATCGAGGTGACGTTACAGCCGCGCGAGCGCACCCTGACCGACGCCGAAATCGAGGCCGCTTGCAGCAAAGTGGTGGCCGCGGTCGCCAAGGCGACCGGCGCCAGGCTGCGTAGCTGACCGCTGCGCAGTCGAAAGCTGCGCGGCTGACAACCGGGAAGAAAATCCCTATCCGTTCCGCATGACCGAAACCCCGATCTCGCAGCTCCGCAATTTCGCGATCATCGCCCATATCGACCACGGCAAATCCACGCTCGCCGATCGGCTGATCGAGGCGACCGGCGCGCTCCCCGAGCGCGAGATGGTGAGCCAGGTGCTCGACACCATGGAGCTCGAGCGCGAGCGCGGCATCACGATCAAGGCGCAGACGATCCGGCTTGCTTATCGGGCGGCCGATGGCCTGACCTATGCGCTCAATCTGATGGACACGCCCGGGCATGTCGATTTCGCCTACGAGGTGAGCCGCAGCCTCGCCGCCTGTGAGGGCTCGCTCCTGGTCGTCGATGCCTCGCAAGGCGTGGAGGCGCAGACGCTCGCCAATGTCTATCAGGCGCTCGAGGCGGGGCACGAGATCATTCCGATCCTCAACAAGATCGACCTGCCGGCGGCGGAGCCCGAAAAGGTGCGCCAGCAGATCGAGGAGGTGATCGGGCTCGACGCCTCAAGGGCGATCCCGGTCAGCGCCAAGACCGGGGAGAACATTGCGGCCGTGCTGGAGGCGTTGGTGACCCGCCTGCCGCCGCCCGCCGGCGACGCCGCCCAGCCGCTGACGGCACTCCTCGTCGATAGCTGGTACGATTCCTATCTCGGCGTCGTCATCC
>JBOHMK010000149.1:0-1866 GCA_050730115.1 Acetobacteraceae bacterium | reverse complement strand
ACCTATCTCTACCAGGACGGGCCGCGCACCTGGTATGCAACCCAGCCGACGGTCACGAAGCTCGCCGAGGATCGCGCCGAGCAGCTCAAACGCGACCCGGACCAGGTGGCTCAAGAGCTGGAGACGCGGCTCCGCACCGACCTCAAGCGCAACGGCGATTTCTCGCGCATTCATCCGCTGCCTCGTTCGGGCGCGGACGTGCCTGACGACTACGACGCTCGGCTCGTGGTTTTGCCCCCGGAGCATGCCTACACCAAGGAGAGCGGCAACGCCGCCGAGACCGCGGCCAAGGCGATCCTCGAATCGCGCGGCAATGCCCCGCGCCTCTGTCGGAACACGCTCTCCTTCCTCGCCGCCGACAAGGCGCGGCTGCAGGATCTCGAGGAGGCCCTGCGCAAGTATCTGGCCTGGTTTTCGATCGTCGCCGAGGAGAAAGAGCTCAACCTCGATGAGCACCAGAGGCAGCAGGCCAAAACCCAGAAGCAGGCCGCGGACGGCGCCGTGACGGCCCGATTGCCGGAGACTTGGCAATGGCTCCTGGTTCCGGAGCAATCGACGCCACAGGCTCCGGTCGTCTGGCAGGCATCCCGCCTCACCGGCAGTGACGCCCTGGCCGTCCGGGCCAGCAAGAAGCTGCGCAGCGACGAGCTGCTGGTCGCAAGCCTCGGCTCGACGGTCCTGCGCAAGCATCTCGACGATATTCCGCTGTGGCGCGGCGACCATGTCGCCGTGAAGCAGCTCGTCGACGATTTCGCCCGCTATCTCTATCTGCCCCGCCTCGCCGGTCCTGAAGTCCTGCTGCAATCCATTCGGGACGGACTGGCGCTGCTGACGTGGCGCACCGACACCTTTGGCTATGCCGAGAGCTACGACGAGGCCGCGCCGCGCTACCGCGGACTGCGCTGTGGCCAGCGCATCAATGTCTCGCCTGACAGCGCAGGCCTGCTCGTGAAGCCGCAAGTCGCCGCGAGCCAGCTCGATGCCGAGACGAAACTGCCCCCGGGTGCCCCCACTCCTCAGCCGGGCCCGGGCGAGGGCGACGCCACTTCTCGTCCCGGCTCTTCGGCCCTCGGTCCGGCGACGCCGGCCGCCCCACCCCCCAGGCGCTTTCACGGGTCGGTTCGGCTGGACTCTGCGCGCGTCGGCCGGGATGCCGGCCGCATTGCCGAGGAGGTGATCGCCCATTTGCTCGGCCAGATGGGGGCGGAAGTCGCCGTGACCCTCGAAATCGAGGCGCGCCTCCCGAACGGCGCCACCGATCAGCTCGTGCGCACCGTGACCGAAAACAGCCGCACGCTCAAATTCGACAGCCACGGGTTTGAAACGGAATAGCCTGCCGGCGATCGGTCGTCGTGCCGACATCTGCCCCGCTTTAAATGCTCATCTGCATGCATAGCGACCCGGGGAGGTCATCCGGATGCTCGCGACGAGCCGCTTGATGGTCCTGATGTCTCCCGAAGAGCGAGCCGCGCTTGACGGCAAAGCCCGGGCGCTCGGGGTTTCCGCCGGCGAAATGGTCCGCCGTGCCGTCGAGGCGAATGACGCGGCCGCCGAAGCGGAGGCGGCGAAACTCAGAACCCTGATCGATGCATTCCGTCAGCTCCACCCGGAAACGCTTCGCATCGCCGATGAAAGCCACGAACAGGTCACCCGGGTGCTCGAACCCACGGCCCCGCCACGCCCCCGGAGCGAGCGCACCCGCCGGGCCCCAGCCCAGCGAACCTCTCCCGGTGAGCCTCTATCGAGAAGCAATCGCGGCCCTCAGGCAGGTCATCCTTCTCGACGAGCGGGCTCGGAACAGGCGACTCGATCTCATCAGGATCACCCAGGAACTCGCCGATCTTCGTGATCGCGCGCGCCGCCTCG
>JBOHMK010000148.1:0-14096 GCA_050730115.1 Acetobacteraceae bacterium | reverse complement strand
CTCGGCGTCGCCACGCTGATCATCGTGATGAGCGTGATGAACGGCTTCCGGCAGGAGTTGCTGGCGCGGATCATCGGGCTCAACGGAGATCTCGGCGTCTACGGAGCGGGAGTTGCGATCAGCGATTACGATGCGATCGCGAAGACGATCCGCGGCGTTCCCGGTGTTGTCTCGGCGACGCCGATCGTCCAGGGGCAGGCGCTGCTCAGCAACGATCACGGGGCGGCGGTCGGGGGGCTCATTCGCGGTATCGGCCAAAGCGACCTCGAGGCGCTCGGTTCGGTAAGCCGGCATATCATCGCGGGCAGCCTCACTGAGTTTACCGGCGAAGACACGGCTGCGATCGGCAGCGGCGTCGCGAGCGCACTCGGGCTTCGCGTCGGAGATCGGATCACGCTCGTCTCGCCGCAGGGGGCGGCGACCGTCGTTGGCACCATTCCGCGCATCCGCTCGTATCAGGTGGTGGCGGTGTTCCAGGTCGGGATGAACGAATACGATTCGACTTTCGTATTCCTGCCACTGGCGGCGGCGCAGATCTTCTTCCAGAAGCCCGATGCGGCGACGCAGATTCAAGTGGCGCTTGCCAATCCCGATACGGTCGGCGCGGTGGAGGCGAAGATCGGGCGCGCGCTCGCGGGGCGGCCGCTCCGGATGATCGACTGGCAGCAGGCGAACAACAGCTTCTTCGCGGCGGTCACCGTGGAGCGGAACGTGATGTTCCTGATTCTGACGCTGATCATCCTGGTGGCCGCGTTCAATATCATCTCTTCCCTGATCATGATGGTGAAGGACAAAACGGGAGATATTGCGGTTTTGCGCACCATCGGTGCGAGCCGGGGAGCGGTGATGCGCATCTTTCTGATGTGCGGAGCCTCGGTCGGGGTGGTGGGAACGGTTGCCGGCACCGTGATCGGGGTGCTGTTCTGCCAGCACATCGATGCGATCCAGCATTGGCTGCAGGGGCTGACGGGGACCGATCTCTTCAATCCGGAGGTCTATTACCTCGAACAGCTTCCCGCCGTTCTCGACTGGCGCGAAGTGGTCCGGGTGATCGTCATGGCGCTGGTGCTTGCGTTCCTGGCGACGGTCTATCCGAGCTGGCGGGCGGCGCGGACGGACCCGGTCGAGGCGCTCAGGCATGAGTAGGCCGCTGGCGCGTGGCTGAGGCGCCGGCGCGTGGCTGAGGCGCTGGCGCTGAGAGGGCTCGAGCGCACGTACCGGACGGGTGCGGGAGGGCTCAATGTGCTCCGGGGCGTCGACCTTGCACTGGCGAGCGGGGAGATCGTCGGGCTTGTCGCGCCGTCTGGGGCGGGGAAATCGACCCTGTTGCATCTCGCGGGACTGCTCGAGCGGCCGGATGGCGGAGCGGTGCTGATCGAAGGCAGGGACACGGGAAGGCTTGCGGAAGCGGGAAGGACGGAGCTTCGGCTGCGACGGATCGGCTTCGTCTATCAGATGCATCATCTGCTCAAAGAGTTCACCGCGGTCGAGAACGTGATGCTGCCGCAACTGATCGCAGGTGTCGGGCGGCGCTCGGCCGAGGAGCGGGCGATGGCGCTGCTTGCCTCGTTCGGGCTCGCGGCCCGGGCGCGGCATCTGCCGGGTGCGCTTTCGGGGGGCGAGCAGCAGCGGGTTGCGATCGCGCGGGCGCTGGCCAACAGCCCGGCGGTGCTGCTCGCGGACGAGCCGACTGGGAATCTGGATGTCGCGACCGCGATCGTGGTGTTCGAGGAACTGCTGGCGGCCGCGCGGCAACAGGGGCTCGCGGCACTGATCGCCACCCACAACCCGGAGCTCGCGGCGCGGATGGATCGCCGATTGACGCTCAAGGAGGGTAGGATCGCGGCGCTTGCCTAGTGGTCCGACTCAAACGCTTGTTGCGCGGGAACCGCCTTCCTACGTCGGACCACTGGCTCTTTGTTTTCCGTGGCCTGCTGATCCCCTCCGTCGACCGCGGAGTGCGGCCGACTTCGGGGGCAGGACACTAACGCGAATCGAGGAGGGGCCGTGGCTCGCGCGGATTTCGTACATCTCAGGGTTCATTCCGCTTATTCTCTGAGTGAAGGGGCGATCAAGGCGCCGGCGATCGCCGCGCTGGCGGCAGAGCAAGGAATGCCGGCGGTGGCGCTGACCGATTCGGGCAATCTGTTCGGCGCGCTCGAGTTCAGCGAGGCCGCATCGGAGCGGGGTGTGCAGCCGATCGTCGGTTGTGAGATCGGGCTCGCGCGGGCCGGCAATCCGAGGCTTCCTCCCGACCCGTTGGTATTGCTCGCGATGGACGAAGCGGGGCTCGCCAATCTGCAGCGCCTGTCGTCGCTCGCCTTTCTCGAGACCGATGCGGGGCTTGGGCCCAGGCTTGGCGAGGCGCGCATTGCCGAACACGCGGCAGGGCTCTTTTTGCTGACCGGCGGGACGGTTGGGCCGCTTGGGCGGCTTGTTGCAGAGGGGCAGGAGGCGGAGGCGCGGGCGTTGCTTGCCGCGCTCAAGGAGGCCTTTCCCGAGCGCATCGCGGTCGAACTCAACCGGCAGGGGCTGGCGGGGGAGCGGAACGTCGAAGCGGGGCTGATCCGGCTTGCCGAGCACGCCGGGCTTGCGCTGGTTGCGACCAACGACTGCCGGTTTGCGGATCCCGAGATGTTCGAGGCGGCGGATGCGCTGCTGTGCATTGCCGAAGGGCGGCTTCTGGCGGAGACCGATCGGAGGCGCGCCTGTCCCGAGCAGTGGTTCAAACCGGCTTCGGTGATGCGGGAGCTGTTCGCGGATCTCAAGGACGCCTGCGACAACACGCTCGCGATTGCCGGGCGGTGCGCGGTCATGGCGGAGACGCGCAAGCCGATGCTGCCGCGCTTTGCGAAACTCGAGCCCGGGGTGAGCGAGGAGGAGCGGCTTACCGCAATGGCGCGCGCGGGGCTTGCTCAGCGGCTCGTCGGCGCGGGCGGCGAGCGGAGCAAACGCTACGAGGAACGCCTGGAATACGAACTCGGCGTGATCGGGCGGATGGGATTTGCCGGTTACTTCCTGATCGTTGCCGATTTCGTGCAGTGGACGAAGTCGCAGGGGATCCCGGTTGGGCCGGGACGCGGCTCGGGAGCAGGCTCGGTGGTGGCGTGGGCGCTCACGATCACCGACCTCGACCCGATCCGCTTCGGGCTTCTGTTCGAACGGTTCCTCAATCCCGAGCGGGTATCGATGCCTGATTTTGACATCGATTTCTGCCAGGAGCGGCGCGACGAGGTGATTGCGTATGTGCGGCGGGAGTATGGCTGCGACAGAGTGGCGCAGATCATCACATTCGGCACGTTGCAGGCGCGTGCGGCGGTGCGCGACGTGGGACGGGTGCTCGGACTGCCGTACGGGCAGGTGAACAAGGTTGCGGAGCTCATTCCCAATAGCAACCCGACGCATCCGGTGAGCCTCGAGCAGGCGATCGCTGGTGAGCCGCGACTTCAGGAGATGCGCGAGAGAGATGAGGAGGTCCGGCGCCTGTTCGAGATCGCGCTCAGGGTCGAGGGGCTTTACCGGCATGCCAGCACGCACGCCGCGGGTGTCGTGATCGGGGATCGGCCGCTGATCGAGCTGGTGCCGCTTTATCGTGATCCGCGCTCGGATTTCCTGGTGACCCAGTACTCGATGAAGCACATCGAGCATGCGGGGCTCGTCAAGTTCGACTTCCTGGGTCTCACGACCCTCACGATACTCAAGCGCGCTACCGAGTTTCTTGCGGCACTTGGCGTGACGGTCGATCTCGCGCGATTGCCGCTCGATGATCCGGCGACATACGCGATGCTCCAGCGGGGTGACGCGGGCGGGCTGTTCCAGTTTGAAGGCCAGGGGATGCGGGATGTCCTGCGTCAGATGCGGCCCGACCGGTTCGAAGACCTGATCGCTGCGGTGGCGTTGTACCGGCCGGGGCCGATGGCGAATATCCCGGCGTTCTGCCAGAGAAAGCACGGCGAGGCATGGGAGCCGCCGCATCCGGCGCTTGCGGAGGTCCTGGGCGAGACCTACGGCATCATGGTCTATCAGGAACAGGTGATGCAGATCGCCCAGCTGCTCGCCGGCTACAGCCTGGGGGCGGCCGATCTTCTCCGGCGGGCGATGGGCAAGAAAATTCGCGCCGAAATGGAGGCCCAGCGCGCGACTTTCACGGAGGGTTGCGTGGCGCGCGGCATCAGCGCGGAGAAGGCGGGGGAAATCTTCGAGCTGATGGCGCGATTCGCCGATTACGGCTTCAACAAGAGCCACGCCTGCGCCTACGCGCTCGTAGCGTATCAGACGGCGTGGTTGAAGGCGAACCACCCGGCGGTGTTCCTGGCCGCGTGCATGAGCCTTGCCCTTTCCAATACCGACAAGCTTGCGGCGTATCGCCAGGAGGCCGGGCGGCTCGGGATTGCCGTGCTGCCGCCGGACATCAATCGCTCGGGGGCGGATTTTTCCGTCGAACGGGAAGAGGGCGGCGCGCTTGCCATCCGCTACGCGCTGGCGGCGGTGAAGAAAGTGGGCCTAGCGGCGATGCAGGAAGTGGTGGCGGCGCGCGGGGGGCGGCCATTCAGTGCTGTCGCTGATTTTGCGCGGCGGGTCGACCCCAGGCATCTCAATCGGATGCAGCTCGAGAACCTGGTGAAGGCAGGTGCGTTCGATACGCTGGGCGCGAACCGGGCACGGCTTCATGTGGCTTGTGAAACTATTCTGCACCGTGCGCAGGTCGTGGCGGCGGAGAACGGCAGCGGGCAGATCGGCCTGTTTGGCGGTGCGGCCGCGGAGGCGCTGGAGCTTGCGGCGATTGACGACTGGGCGCCGATGGAGCGGCTGGCGTTGGAGGCCGAAGCGATCGGGTTTCACCTTTCGGCACATCCGCTCGATGCGTACCGCGATGTACTCGCGCGGATGGGGGCGGTCGCGAGCAACCGGATCGAGGAGCGAGCGGCGGCGGGGGCAGCGCGGCTCAGGCTTGCGGGGACTGTGATTGCGATCAAGGAGCGGATGACCAGGACCGGGAGCCGGATGGCCTGGGTCCGGCTGTCCGACGCCGGCGGGACGTTCGAGATCACTCTCTTCAGCGAAGTGCTCGCGCGCACGCGTGGGCTTCTGGAGGCAGGCGCAAATCTGCTGGTGACGGCGGATGTGCGGCTGGAGGGCGAGAGTCTGCGCATCACGGCACACGAGATTGCGCCACTCGATGAGGCGGCGGCGGCGGCCGGGGAGGGACTTCGGGTGTGGCTCGATCGGCTCGAGGCGGTGGGGCCGATCAGGAGTTTGCTCAGCCATGAGGCAGGCGGGCGCGGACGGGTTGTGCTGCTGCCGCGGCTGGCGCGTGCCGAGGCGGTGGAAATCGCGCTGCCGGGCGGGTTCCGGGTGACACCGCGCCTGGCGCAGGCGATGAAGCTCGTGCCGGGGGTGGAGCGGGTCGAGGTGGGATGAAGGGGGCTCGTGAAAGAAAAAAGGGAGCATGAAGTGGGCGATCGACCCGGGAGGCCGCACCTGCAGGGCTGCCAAGGGCTTGGGGCGCACGTGACAGGGCCCTCGTTTCGGGCGCCGCCTGGTTGCACGGATTGCCACTTTCATATTTTCGGGCCGCGTGCACGCTATCCGCTGCACCCGGAGCGGCAGTACACGCCGCCGGAGGCGAGTATCGGCGAGTACGAGGCGATGGCCGCGATGCTCGGGATCGAGCGGATGGTGGTGGTGCAGCCTTCGATTTACGGGACGGACAATCGCTGTACCGTCGATGCGGTCGCGGCGTTTGGCCAGGAGCGGGCGCGGGCGGTTGCGGTCGTGGACGAGAGCACGACGGCAACTGGGCTCAGAAAGCTGCACGAGGCCGGCGTGCGCGGCGTGCGATTCAACGCGGTGAGCGGCAATGGCACACCGCTTGCGCAGTTGCAGACGCTGGCTCGACGCATCGCCCCGCTCGGGTGGCACGTCCAGATTTATGCGGGCGGCGCGCAGTTGGCCGAGTTTGCGGCGTCTTTAGCGGCGCTTCGCCTGCCGGTCGTGATCGATCACATGGGCGGGGTTGCGGGCGATAAGGGCGTTGACCATCCGCAGTTCCGCGCGCTGCTCAGGCTCATCGAGGGCGGCAGGGCGTGGGTGAAGCTCAGTGCCTATCGACACTCGATGGCGGACCATCCGTTCGCGGACATGGCGCCGATGGCGAAGGCGCTGGTTGCGGCGGCGGTGGAACGCTGTCTCTGGGGGACGGACTGGCCGCATCCGGACTACAAACGCGCGCTGCCCGATGACGGCGCGCTGTTTGATCTGTTGGGCGCGTGGGTGCCGGAGGAAGCAAAGCGGCGGCAAATCCTGGTCGAGAATCCGGCGGTGCTTTACGGGTTTCCGCCGCTTGTGTGATCAGGCATTGGCAGCTTTGCGGGCTGCGGCTTCCTCGGCGCTGGCGACGCCGCCGTGCGCGGCCGACCAGGTGAGGGGGTCGTCAAGAAAGCGGCGGACCTCGGTGAGCTGAGACGCGGCAAAATAAGGACGGTCCTTGCATGCCTCGAGCACGTCCCACCAAGTGCAGAGATGGTGCAGCGTGATTCCCATGTCACGCAGAGTTTCGAGGCTGCCGGGGAAGACGCCGTAGAAGAAGACGACGAAGGCGTGGTTGACGATGGCGCCGGCGTTGCGCAGCGCTGCGGCGAACTGGATCTTCGACTGGCCGTCGGTGGTGAGATCCTCGACCAGGAGGGTTTCCTTGCCTTCGGGCACATCACCCTCGATCAGGGCGTTGCGGCCGAAGCCCTTCGGGCGCTTGCGGACGTAGGCCATGGGGGCGAGCAAGCGATCGGCGATCCAGGCGGCGAAGGGGATGCCGGCGGTTTCGCCGCCGGCGACGACCTCTATCGTTTCGAAGCCCACGTGGCGGTGGATTTTCTCGACCGCGAGCTGGCAGATCCGCGCGCGGGCACGCGGGAAATAGATGATGCGCCGGCAATCGATATAGACGGGCGAAGCCCAGCCTGAAGTAAAGAAGTAGGGCTCTTCGGGGCGGAAGTTGATTGCCTTGATCTCGAGCAGGATGCGCGCGGTGGCAAGCGCCGTGTTACGGTCCCATTCGCTTGTTCCGATCCCGGCCATCGGCCACCCCCAGCGCAACTTTGGAAGCGCAGGCTAGCGCGGTGGGCCGGCTTTCGTCCACGGTTGACGAAGGAGCGCGAGGCTTGCAGCTTGGCTGGGAGCGAAGTGGAGAAGAGGGATGGCGAAGCGCTACCGGATCGCGGTCATTCCCGGTGATGGGATCGGCAAGGAGACGGTGCCGGAAGGGCTTCGGGTGCTCGGTGCGGCGGGGCGGCGATTCGGGTTTGCGCTCGAGACGAGGGAGTACGACTGGTCGTGCGGGACCTACCGGCGGACCGGAAAGATGATGCCCGATGACGGTATCGAGCAATTGCACGGAAGCGATGCGATTTTTCTTGGCGCGGTCGGCTGGCCTGGGGTGCCGGACCATGTTTCGCTATGGGGGCTTCTGATCCCGCTCAGAAGGCAGTTCGACCAGTATGTGAATCTCAGGCCGTGCCGGCTTTTGCCTGGCGTCAAGACCCCGCTTGCGGGACGAAAGCCGGCGGACATCGATTTCTATGTCGTGCGCGAGAACACCGAAGGCGAATACAGTGCAACGGGCGGGCGGATGTTTGCCGGCACCGAGCGCGAGTTCGTGACGCAGGAGAGCGTATTCACCCGGCAAGGCTGCGACCGCGTGCTGCGTTATGCCTTCGAACTGGCGCGCGCTCGGCCGAAGAAGCATCTGACCTCGGCCACCAAGTCGAACGGCATCACGATCACCATGCCGTACTGGGACGAGAGGTTCCGCGCGGTTGCCAAAGATTTTCCAGATGTCAGGACTGACCAGTTTCACATCGATATTCTGACCGCGCATTTTGTGCAGCATCCGGACTGGTTCGACGTGGTAGTGGGATCGAATCTGTTCGGTGACATCCTTTCGGATCTCGGGCCCGCCATCGCCGGCTCGATCGGCATTGCGCCCTCGGCGAACATCAACCCGGAGCGGCATTTTCCCTCGATGTTCGAGCCGGTGCACGGCTCTGCGCCGGACATTGCGGGGCAGAGGATCTGCAATCCGATCGGCCAGATCTGGTCGGGGGCGATGATGCTCGAGCATCTGGGTGAGCGGGAGGCGGCGGCGGCGATCGTTGGGGCGATCGAACGGCTGCTCGGCGAAGGCGGGCCGCGCACGCGCGACATGGGTGGGCAGGCGAACACCGAGGAAGTGGGCAAAGCGCTGGCGGAGATGGTGGGGGCGTAGGGGCCTGAACAGCGCTTGCGTGAGGATTTGCTTTGCATCCTTCCCGCCCGTAGCTTAGAGCAATATTACCCTGGCTGGAATCGCCAGATGCTAGTCAGGGTGATCAAATTACTCGAGAAAGCAAACCAAGCGCGTTCACTCAGCTTGAACGCGCTCTAGCCCGGCATTGGTGATGCACCACTGCCAAAGAGTCCGGTACGTCGCCGTCAACTCGGGCTCTTTTGATATCGGCACCCTGCGAGCTGGTTCCCGCAGCCGGCATCGGTTGACGATCGAACGATCGATTACAGATGATGGTGTTCCTTATCGGGTACACTTGCTGGAGGCCATTGCAGCCGGGTAGGGTTTTCCAAAGGAGGGTTTAGGAGCCCGACACGGTCGACGTAGTCGTCCCGGTCGAGGCGGAGGTTGCCGCGGCGCTCATGGATGCCCGCACGAGAGCAGCCATGGGCCGGTTGATCAGCCGTGCGGTTCGCGGGCGCCGGCCCGAGCGAGCTCGCCGCCGCCATTGCCGAGGCGAAGGCGGAGGCATGGGCAACGGGCCTGACCGATGCCATGATCGATGCGGAGCTCGAAGCCTACAACGCGGGGCGTCGCGGCGGACAGGCTTGATCGTCTTCGATGCGTCGGCCGTCGTAAGTGCTGCCCTCCGCGAGAACGGCGTGGCGGAACGGGCGCTGCCAAGGGCGGAGGCGATTGACTTTTTGCGTTGTGTCAGGCGGTCGATGCGGAGATCGCCGAGATGGTGAACCGGCCGCGCTTCGCGTCTGGGGTGTCGGAGATGCGGCGCAGCCGAATCCTTGATGCCCTCCGTCGGCGGGCCGCCTGGTTCACCCCCACCGAGGTCGTGAACGACTGCCGTGACGCGAAGGACAACAAATACCTGGAACTCGCACTGAGCACCGGAGCCGCAACTATTGTCGGTGGCGATAACGACCCGCTCAGGCTGCACCCCTGGCGCGGCGTGCACATTCTGCGGCCGGCGGAGTTTTTGGCCGGAAAGTGAGAACGCGTCTCGATGGACGCCGCTCTTGTGCCGACGCCTCTCGCATGCGCTGGCACCGGGGCGGAGGAAAGGGAGGCAGGGGCCGGGTGTCGCCTGATGATCCGGCGGAGAGTGTGGTCAGCTGGTCCTGCGCCGGCGTGTGGCGAAGCCGACGAGGCCGAAGGCGAGCAATCCGGTGCCGAGGAGGGCCAGGCTTCCCGGTTCTGGCACGGCGGTATCACGGGGTAAGGCATTGAAAAATCACGAAGCGGTGCCGCGCTTCGCGGTCTTGCTGACCGTGGAATATTCGGCAGGCGGACGCAGAGTGTAAAGAATGCCGACAGGGCGCGCGGGATGCCGGCCGGCCTTGCATGCTTGGCGCATGGATCGCTTCGCCTTCGGCTCGCGAGGACGGGGCAAAAGGGCGCGCGAGGATGAGGCAAAGAAGAGCGCCGCGAAGCCGTACCAGCAATCGGGAAACTCCGCGCCGGCGGCGCGAGAGTGAATTCCCTGGTCAGAGTGGCGTTGCGCCGCGCAAACCCTGCTCCCAGCTTCGCGAGAGGCGCATCGCCGAAAGGATCAATCCGACCCGGGAATAGCTTTGCGGAAAATTGCCCCATAGCACGCCGGTTTTCGGGTCGATGTTTTCCGACAAAAGGCCGACGTGATTGCGGTGGGCGAGCAGGTTGGCGAACAGCGCCTTGGCTTCGACCTTACGGCCGGCGGCGAGGGCATCGATGTACCAGAATGTGCAGACGAGAAAAGCGGTCTCCGGATGCCCGAAGTCATCCGCTTCGTCGTAGCGCATGACGAAGCCGTTGCGGATGAGGCGACGGTCCACCTCGGCGAGGGTAGCAAGAAAACGCGGATCGTCGACACCGATGAGGCCGAGTTCGGGCAGAAGCAGCGTCGAAGCATCCAGGGCTTCGGCATCCAGAACGCCGGAAATCCAGCCATGGTCTGCGGCACGCGTGAGCACGGCGCGGCGCACTGCCTCGGCGCGCTCGAACCAGTGGATGGAACTTGCCTCCAGGCCGAGGAGGCCCGCGATGCCACCGAGGCGATGCAGGCGGT
Organism: Acetobacteraceae bacterium; assembly: GCA_050730115.1. Lineage (GTDB taxonomy): Bacteria > Pseudomonadota > Alphaproteobacteria > Acetobacterales > Acetobacteraceae > JAKAWQ01. Next base: position 3,774 of record JBOHMK010000148.1, on the reverse strand, counting down.
CCCAGAGCATCTCGGCTGCGGTCAGGATGATCGCGCCATAGACGTCGTTCTGGTGCTGCGTGGCGGCGGCGTTGCCGATCCTCACGGGGCGTTCGGCGCCGAAGCCCTCGAGCGATTCGGCGATCCGCTCGCCGAGCCCGACACCGGGGGCGGCGGGATAGAGGGGCGCGAGTTCGGAGCCGCCTTCTTTCAGAACCGTGTTGGCGAGATAGCGGAGGAAGCCTTCCATCGTCCGGGTGGCGGAAAGGCGGTTGAGGGCGGTCACGGTGAACCAGGAATCGCGCGGCCAGCAGAAGCGGTAGTCCCAGTTGCGCCGGGAGCCGGGCGCTTCGGGAATCGAGGTGGTGAGGGCCGCGAGAATGCCCCCCGTGTCGTCGTAGCTGCAGAGCTTGAGCGTGATCGCGGCGCGCACCACGGCTTCCTGCCAGTCGAACGGCACGTTGAGATCGCGCACCCAGTCAAGCCAGTATTGTTGAGTTTCGTCGAGGAATTTGCGCGCCAGCGCATCGGGATTTTCCGGCACCGGCTCGTCGGTGCCGAGGAAGAGGCTCATCGGGCGATCGAGCACCATTTCGGCTTCGTAAACGATATGCGAGAGCGGCATGTCGGTCGTCAGGCGCAGCACGGTGTGCGGCCCGATGAAGCGGAGATGGTTACTGCCGAAGCCAACCTGCGGGGTGGCGGCGCCGTAATCGAAGCCGGGCCGGAGGCGGACGGTGACGCGCGGGCGGCCGCGCGCGGGCTCGATACGGCGGACGATCATTGGCGGGCGGAAGATGCGCCCGTACTGGCGGAAGCGGGGGCAGAAATCGATGATGCGGACTTTGCCGCCGTTGCTGTCCTCGAGCTCGGTCGCAATGATCGCGATATTCTCGAGATAGTACTGCCGTTGCGCGCGCTGGTCGCGCAGCGTCGGTTCCAAAAATCCGCGCGCCGGATTCGTGCCCCCGAGCAAGGCATGGAACACCGGGTCGCCGTCCAGGCAGGGAAAGCAGAACCAGACGTGGCGCCCCTCGGGTTTGATCAGCGAGGCGAGGGTGCAGTTGCCGATGACGGCGAGATCGAGGCCGGCAATTGCCTGCTTCCCTCGATCAGCCAGTGGCGGAAAAATCGGGTGCGGCGATGCCTGATTGGGCGAGCTCGGCCACGAGGGCGGCCGTCAGCCGGGCGAGGCCTGCCTGGTCCTTGGCCTCGGCGCGCGCGACCAGCACCGCCTGGGTGTTGGAGGCACGCAACAGCCACCAGCCGTCGGTGGTTGCGACACGCACGCCGTCGATCTCGGCGAGCTCGGCGCCGCGCGCCTTGAGGCGCCCGGCCACTTCTTCGACGATCGCAAACTTGCGCTCATCCGGGCAGGGGAAGCGGAGTTCCGGTGTGTTCACGACTTGCGGAAGCTGGGTTCTCAGTTCGGACAGCGGGTGGGCGCCGCGGGCGAGGATACCGAGCAGGCGCACTGCGGCGTAGAGCGCATCGTCGAAGCCGTACCAGCGCTCGGCGAAGAAGATGTGGCCTGACATCTCGCCGGCGAGCGCGGCCTTCGTTTCCGCCATCTTCGCCTTGATCAAAGAGTGGCCGGTGCGCCACATCAGCGCGTTGCCGCCGGCGCGGATGATTTCGTCGAACAGCACCTGGCTTGCCTTGACGTCTCCGATGATGGTTGCACCGGGGTTACGGCTGAGCACGTCGCGGGCCAAGAGGATCATGAGCTGGTCGCCGAAGAGGATGGTGCCGCTATCGTCGACGACGCCGATGCGGTCGGCATCGCCATCGAACGCGATGCCGAGATCGGCCTTTTGCCGCGCGACCTCGGCGCGGAGCTCAGCGAGGTTCTCAGGGATGGTGGGGTCCGGATGGTGCGCCGGAAAGTGCCCGTCGATCACGCCGTTCAGCAGCACGTGGCGGCCGGGAATGCGCCCGATCAGCCGGCCCAGGACCTCGCCCGCGGCGCCGTTGCCGTTGTCCCAGATGACCGAGAGCGCGCGGCTGCCGCCATCCCAGTCACGCGCCAGGCGAGCAACGTAGGCATCGGTGATGTCGAGGCGCCGTTCATCGCCGGCAGCGGTGACGAAATCGCCACTTTCGGCGAGCTGCCCCAAGCGCTGGATCGCCTCTCCGAAGAACGGCTGGCCGGCGCATAGCATCTTGAATCCGTTATGATCTGGCGGGTTGTGGCTGCCGGTTACCATGGCTGCAGCGTCGGTCTTTTCGCGCACGGCGGCGTAATAGAGCATCGGCGTCGGGCCGCAGCCGATGCGGAGTACGGTGATCCCGCTGGCCTTGAGCCCCTCGACGAGGGGTGGTTCGAGGGCGGGAGAGGAAAGGCGGCCATCGTAACCGACGGCGATGCGGCTGCCGCCCGCGCGGGCGACGAGGCTGCCGAAAGCGCGCCCGACCGCATAGGCATCGGCCGGGTGCAGTGTCGCGCCCACGATGCCACGAATGTCGTATTCGCGGAGGATCGAGGGATGGAAGCGGTGGGAGAAGCTCATGCGCATGCCGCTGCGGCTCTGGGGTCAAGAGGTGGGGGTCAAGAGGTGGGGGGATCAGGAGTTGATGTAACGGGGCAGGAAGGCGCGCACCTTCGGCCCGAGGTCGGGCCGTTTCAGCGCAAAAGCGATCTGCGCTTCGAGGAAGCCCGCCTTGTCGCCGCAATCGAAGCGATGGCCTTCGAAGCGAAGGCCGTGGAATGGTCCCTCGCCGATCATGCGGGCCATGGCGTCCGTGAGCTGCACCTCGCCGCCGGCGCCGCGTTCGAGGTTGGCGAGGTGGTGCAGCACCGAGGGCATGAGCACATAGCGGCCGATGATCGAGAGGGTGGAGGGTGCGTTGGCCGGGTCCGGCTTCTCGACCAGGCCCTTGATTTCGACGAGGCGGCCGTTATCGGTGCCGATCGCAAGGATGCCGTAGCGGCGGGTCTCCGCGCGCGGCACTTCGACGACGGCGACGACGCTGCCCCCGGTTTCATAATAGACGTCGGCGAGCTGCTTGAGGCAAGGGACCTCGGCGAGAACCAGATCATCCGGCAGCAGAATCGCGAAGGGGTCCTCGCCGATGAAGGCGCGGGCGCACCAGATCGCGTGGCCGAGGCCGAGCGGCACCTGCTGGCGGACGGTGACCATTGTGCCGGGCGCGGTGGAGCTGTCGCTCAGAGTTTGCAGTGCCTCGCGTTTGCCGCGTTCGCGCAGCGTCGTTTCGAGTTCGTACGCGACATCGAAATATTCGACGAGCGCGGTCTTGCCGCGGCCGGTCACCATGCAGAAGAGCTCGATGCCAGCGGCGCGCGCCTCGTCGACCGAGTATTGGATGAGCGGCCGATCGACGATCGGCAGCATCTCCTTCGCCATCGCCTTGGTGGCCGGCAGAAAGCGGGTGCCAAGGCCGGCGACCGGGATAACGGCTTTGTGCAATGGCTTGATCACAAGCGGGGTTCTCCAAGGCTAGAGTATGTTCAGGCTGGCTGAACATGCTCTCTGTTTGTTTTGTCGAGCAATTTCGTCACCTTGACCGGCATCTGGCGATTCCGGTCAAGGTGATATTGCTCTCAGGAGAGGCGGCGGCAACTTCGGGGGATTCGTGGCACGCTGAGCCCCGCACCCGCAAGCGAAAGGCGCGGCGCGCACGGCCACTGTGATTTCCAGGGCCGCTCGGGTTTCCGGGAAGGCGGCAGTCACCGGTACGGTGTCAGCCGGAGCGTTCGGCGATCATCCCTTTGATGCGCGCGATGGCGCGCGCGGGGTGGAGGCCTTTGGGGCAGGTTTCCGTGCAGTTCATGAT
>JBOHMK010000147.1:0-2815 GCA_050730115.1 Acetobacteraceae bacterium | reverse complement strand
CGCGGGAGGTGGCGTTCGTCCGGCTGCTCGATTCCTCAGCAAGCGCAAACGGCACGGAGTTCCTGGCGCCAAAGCGGCCACGGCGCTTCTTCGGGCTGTTCGGATGAGTCAGGCGCAGTCCACGGCTTTCGGCCGGCGCGTCGCGCAGCGGGATCCGGAGCCCGAGGCGCCGCAGGCGGTGCCGATGCCCGCTCTTGCCGAGCCGCCCGGGTCGGGCCAGGTCGTTCCCGTTGCCGCGCCCCCGAAACCCTCATCGAGCGAGGCGATCGCGGAACTGCGCCGGGTCTGTCTTTCGCGCCTCGACCCGGTGGCCGCGGCGGGCACGCCGGCCGACCGGCTGACCGACGAGATCGAGCGCATGATCGCCGAGATCGCGACCGACCGGCGGGTCCAGCTCAATGCACGTGAACAGCGCGCGCTCGCAGGCGAGCTGGTCAACGACATGCTGGGGCTCGGGCCGCTCGAGCCGCTGCTCGGCGATGATTCGATCGACGACATCATGGTCAACGGGCCCAGCCGAGTGTTCGTCGAACGGCGCGGCAAACTGGAGCAGACGTCGGTCCGGTTCCGCGACTCCCAGCACGTTACCAACATCTGCCAGCGCATCGCCGCGGCAGTCGGCCGGCGGGTGGATGAGTCGAGCCCGATGGTCGATGCGCGCCTGAAAGACGGTTCACGCGTCAACATCGTGCTGCCGCCACTCGCGCTCGATGGGCCAAGCATCTCGATCCGCAAGTTCGCGCGCAAGGTGATCGACTTCGGCCGCCTGATCGAGTTCGGCTCGCTGACCCCGCCGGTCGGACGCGTGCTCGAGATCGCGGCGCGCTGCCGGCTGAATGTGATCATTTCCGGCGGCACTGGCTCCGGCAAGACTACGATGATGAATGCGATGTCGCGGCTGATCGATCCGGCCGAACGGATCGTCACCATCGAGGACGCGGCGGAGCTGCAACTGCAGCAACCGCACGTCGTGCGCCTGGAAACCCGCCCGGCGAGCCTCGAGGGCCGTGGCGAGATCACGCAGCGTGACCTGGTGCGCAATGCACTGCGCATGCGGCCGGACCGGATCATCGTCGGCGAGGTGCGCGCCGGAGAAGCGTTCGACATGCTGCAGGCGATGAACACCGGCCATGACGGCAGCTTCTCCACCGTGCACGCGAACAGCACACGCGACGCCCTGACCCGGATCGAGAATATGGTGCAGATGGGCAATATGGGGCTGCCCGAGAAGGCTATAAGAGCGCAGATCGTCGGCGCCGTCGATCTGATCGTGCAGGTGGAACGCCAGCGCGACGGAATGCGCCGCGTTGTCCAGGTGACCGAAGTCTGCGGCCTGGAGGGCGAGGTCGTAACGATGAACGATTTCTTCGTCTACGAGGTTCTGGGCGAGACGAGCGGCGGCCGGCTGCACGGCAAGTACAAGGTCAGCCGGGTACGGCCGGGTTTCTCGCAGCGCCTTGCCTATTTCGGACTCGATCGCGCCTGGCTCGCGGCTCTCGACGAGGCAGAGCGATGACGGCGCTCCTGCCCGAGTTGCTGGCGGGCGCCTTCCTCGGCCTCGTGGGGCTCGGGGTATCCGCGGTCCTGGTGCTCCGTTTGCACCGCACCGATGAAGCGCGGCGGCGGCGGATTGAAACCGCGACGAAGCCGCATTTGCCGGCGGCCGAAGCGGAGCTTGTCGATCTCTTTCGCCGTGCGCGGGTGAGCCGGATGGCGGCCTTTGGGCAAAAACTCGCCAGCGTGATTGGCTACGACCCGGCCCGGCGTGACGTTTATCCCGTGCCCTGGTGGGTGGTGTTGATCGTAGCACTGGGGCTGGCGCGCGGTGCGGCGGGCATCCTCGGCGGGCTGTTCGGGGCGGTGTCACTGGCGGTCGTTCCGTTCGGGGCCATCTTCCTGGCGCGGTCGTTCTATGGCTGGTGCAACGCGAGGCGCAGCCGGACGTTGTTCCAGCAGATGCCGGATGCACTGGCGATGATCGTGCGCTCGGTTCGGGTCGGGATTCCGATGCAGGAGTCGCTGCAACTGGTGGCAAGCGAGGCTGCCCAGCCGACGGCCAAGGAATTCAACCTGCTCGGCAATCGGGTGGCAATCGGCATGCCGCTCGACGAGGCGCTGCGCCAAATGGCGGATCGGAACAAGCTCGCCGAATATCGATTCTTCGCGACCGCGCTCTCCCTGCAAAGCCAGACTGGCGGAGGGTTGACGGAGACGCTGGAAAATCTCGCCGATGTCATTCGCAAGCGGGTGGCCCTCAGGGCCCGCGGCTACGCTTTGGCCTCGGAAGCGCGCACGAGTGCGGGAATCCTGGCGGCGCTGCCAATCATTTCCGGGGTCGCACTCTGGTTCTTGAACCGCAAATACGCAATGCAGTTGTTCGTCGATCCGACCGGCGAAAAGATCTTCGGCATGGCGGTGATCTCGCTCACGGTCGGGATCCTGGTGATGCGCAGCATGATCCAGCGCAGCCTCTCATGAACGACTCGCTTTTGCTGTTCCTATTTGGCGGGGCGGCGCTGCTCTCGGTCGTCTCGGCCGGCATGCTGCTGCAGTCGACGGGCCGCCAGAGCCGGTTTCGTGCACGCATCCGGATGGTGCAGGCGACCACGGGGCTCGTTCAAGTCGAGCCGCCGGCGGCGGTGACGGGGCACGGCATCCTCAAGGTGATCGCCCTGATCGGCACCACCTTTGCGCGGAGCGGCCTCTTCTCCACCCGCACGCTCACCGAGTTCGAGCAGACGCTGATCTCCTCCGGCTTCCGTGGCCCGAACGGACTTGGTCTTTTCATCGGCGGCAAGCTCCTCCTGATCTGCAC
>JBOHMK010000146.1:0-5662 GCA_050730115.1 Acetobacteraceae bacterium | reverse complement strand
GTGGTGGACCCGGCAGGATCTGCAGAACCGGATTCTGGTGCTGGCGGTCGATCCGAATGCGGTCGCGACGCTCAGGCTCAGCGCGCGGCGGATGCGGGCGATCGGGCAGGTGGAGACGCGGATCCTGGCGCAGCACGGCAAGGGCTCGGCGCAGATGACCGAACTCGAAGGCGTGCGCGATCGGGAGGCCAACAACTTCACGAGCGCGCTCAGGGAGAGCTTCAAGACGGTCGTCTTCCCGGTGACGAAAATGCTCCGCCGAATCGAAGATTTCCGCATGGAGTTCCAGGGCAACGACTACCGCGGCGAAGGGCAGATTATCGAGACATTGACCAAGCGCGGCAAGTTCGTCCCGGCGGATCAGTTGGACGGCAAGTTTGAGACTCTCCGGCAGGACGCGGAGGAGCTGCTGTTCGACGCGGATGCGGTGCAGGCGGCTTCCTTGCGGCGCAACGCGGCGATTCGCCCGGGATGGTACTGGTTGCCGAGGGGCGGGCTCGATTCTCTCATCCGCATGGCCGTACAGCGCGGCTTCTGGCGCGAGAAAGACGGGCTTGTCGCCAAAAAGTGGGAACGGGTGGCGCGCGTCAGCGTGCGGCAGGACGGTTTTAGCCAGAACCCGCTGGTGGCGGGCCGCTTCCAGCTCAACGTCACGGCGGAAGATGCGGACCTGATTTACGTGTCCGAGAGCGGCCCGCCCGACCCGGCAAACGCGGCGAAGCTGGACGGGCTGGTTTACGAGACCGCCGCGCCCGCCGTGTGGTTCGTCGGCGTTGACTCGAAGGGTGTCGCGCGGAGTGGCGAGGCGTCTAAATGGCGGGCACCGATCCGTGTCAAGCCGGACGTGAAGCGGGTTTCCGGCGGCTTCCGCGTCGCGTGTCGGGCAACCCCGCGCGCCGCGATTGTCCGCGCCACCTTCGACGGCTCGGATCCGAAAACGGGCCCTGAGGTGCCGCAGGGCGAAATCGACGCCCCCAAGGACGCCATAAAGCTTCGGGTCATCGCCGAGTTCGACGGCCGATTTAGCGAGGAAGAGACGGCCTCGCTCGCAACGGGAGTCGGCGACAGAGCGGGCGGCGCGCCGGTCCGGCCGAAGGAGCCGCTGAAGCCCGATGCGCCGGCGCGGAGAACGGCGCGGTTCGAGCCCAAGGATACGGCCGCGGCCTTCGCGGCGCTCGACCGGCTGGCCAAGCCGCCCGGCGCTATGCTCTACGGCGGCGCCGTTGAACTGATCGGCGGGAGGGCCGAGAACGATTTCCTGACCCTTCGGCTTGGCGGCGGTACTGGTATCCCGGCTGCTTGCCTGGACAAGATGGTGAAGGAACTCGTCGAGCTGCTCGGGGTCGCTGCGCCGACGGTGAAGCTTCGCCTCGATGAGATTGCGTTTCCGTCGGGACGCGATCTTGCTTCATTCTCCGATGCGGCCGGCGAGGATTTCGACCGTATTGCGTGGAAGCAGGACTGAGAGCAATGGCGATCGCCGCCACGAGCTTCGATTGCGCCGACATCTACCGGGAGCACGCCTATCTCGTGCGGCTGACGAAGGGGCGGGACGCCACCGCCCAGGTGTTCGAGGTGTTCGGCGGCCTGCCCACCGGGCAGGAAGCGCAATGGGCGCCCGAGACGATTCTGCGCTGCGAAGTTCCGCGTGCGGCGTGGGATGCCATCTCGGCGGAGGCGCGGGGCGAGTTCAACCGGCGATTGAAGCAAGAGGGCAAGCCGCCGGGCCGCTGGGGTGCGGATGAGACTGCCGTGCAGCGGCTGTTCGGCAAGGAGCTGCTTGTGCTGCTGTGGGCTATCGAAGCCGCGGACGTGACGGAGGAGGAGATCGCGGTTGCTATTCGGAACTGGCACGGCCTGAAGCCGGAGGAGCGCTGGTGGCTCTACACGATGACGGCGGCAGCGACCGGGCTCGCGCACCAGAGTGGCATGGGCTGGCGCGGCGCGTTGCGGCAGGCGCTCTGCTTCGGGACAAGGAGCGATGCCTTCCATCTCGGCGCCGTGGCGGGGCGCGGCACGCTCGCGCCTCGCGCGGACACGGTGGGCGCACACCCGAAGCGCAAAGCCCCGAGCCGCAAGAAGGCTGACGAACCGGGCCTGTTCTTCGCCCCCGCACAACCCGCTGAATTACCGCCCGCAAATGAACGAGAGCACCGCCGTCCGCCCCGCACGGCGCCTGGCGCCGCGTTTTTTTTTGCAGAACGCGCCCTCGTTCATCGAGCGGCAGTTCCCCGTGGGCCGGCTTTCGGCGGAAGCCTACAAGGAGCGCAAGGCGAACGTCGGCCAGACGCTGACCGCACTCGGCTCCTACTGGAAGGGCCGCAAGCCGCTGATTCTCGCGCGGGCCGTCGTGCTCGGCTGCCTGCTGCCGGCGACGGAGGATGCTGCCGGCGATCTCGACATCTTCCTCAAGCTGATGGCGATGGATGACGCTGCATTCGGCCGGCGTTTCGATGGCGGCGCCGCTGCCTTCGCCAGGCTGTTTCCGGCAAATGCCGGCCTGGTCGCCGAGCAAAGGGGTCGGCGCGTGGTCTGGCGCGACGATTTGCCGGAGAGCGAGCGGCAGGCACCGATCGGCGAAGCCTTCGCGAGCCTGCCCTATGCGGAGCGGCTGAAGCATGTGCGCCGACCGGAAGAGTGCGACGAGGCGGAGTTGCTGGCGCCGATCTGGCGCGACGTGAACCGCCATCTCGGAACGGCGGCGCAGAGCGTGCCGGAGCTTGTAGAGCAGCTCGGGATTGCGCGGTTCGGCCATCGCCCGAAGGTCGCGGACACATTCTGCGGCGGCGGATCGATTCCGTTCGAGGCGGCACGCATGGGTTGCGACGTCTATGCCTCCGATCTCAACCCCATCGCCTGCATGCTGACCTGGGGTGCGTTCAACATCATCGGCGCATCGAAAGAGAAGCGCGCCGAGATCGAACGCGCACAAAAGGAGGTGGCGGCCGCGGTCGATGCCGAGATCACGCGGCTCGGCATCGAGCACGATGCCCAAGGAAACCGCGCCAAGGCCTATCTTTATTGCCTCGAGACGCGCTGCCCGAAGACCGGCTGGATGGTGCCGATGGCGCCGTCCTGGGTGATTTCGAAGACACGCAATGTGGTCGCGAAGCTGGTGCCCGATCATGCGAACCAACGATATGATACCAGCCAGCGAAATCATTGACTCTCCCGGCGGATGCTATCTCGCTGAAAAAGCTCGGATTCCACGCCCTGACAAGAGTCAACCTTTCTGCGGGTTGGTATGAGATCGAGATTCATGCCGGCGTAACGGCTGCGGAAATGGCGGAGGCCGAGCAGGGCACCGTACGCGATGGCCGGTTGGTGCATCCCAAAAATCCGGAACGGTCCGGGGTGGAAATCAAGACGATCCGCGGCGATTATCGCGGTGCAGACGGCGGCACGCGCAACCGGCTGCGGCTCTGGGAGAAATCAGATTTCGTGCCGCGGCCCGACGACATTTACCAGGAGCGGCTCTACTGCATCCAGTGGATCACCAAGGAGACGCTCGGCAAGGGGCGGCAGGAGACGTTCTTTGCCACCGTGACGGAGGAGGATCTCGCGCGCGAGCGCGAGGTCGAGACGATCGTGCGCGACAATATCGCGCGCTGGCAGAACGAGGGTCTGGTTCCCGACATGCCGATCGAGCCAGGCGAAAACACGACGCAGCCGATCCGCGAGCGCGGCTGGACGCACTGGCATCATTTGTTCGGGGCGAGGGCGCTGTTAACTCTCGCACGGATGCAGGCAAGCGTACGCTATGGGCTGGCCGAGCGGGCTCAGCTTCCGGGAATCTTGAATCTGTACTCACGGCTCTGCAGCTGGCATAACGACGGCCGGAAAGGAGGGCTGCAGAACGTGTTCTCCAACCAAGCGCTAAACTGCTTGAATAACTACGGGGCTCGCGGCTTCTCCGACATCAGGGGCTATATCATCTTCAACGGACCGATCGAGCTAGTGCGGCGACCGCTGGCTATCACGTCGCAGAACGCGGCAGCCGCAGGGCCTCCGGCTCACGTCTGGGTCACCGACCCGCCCTACGCTGACGCGATCAACTACCACGAGATCACTGAGTTCTTTATCGCCTGGCTGCGCAAGAATCCACCGCCGCCGTTCGATCGATGGACCTGGGATTCGCGGCGTGATCTCGCGATCAAGGGCAAGGAAGAAAAGTTCAGGCGCGACATGGTCGCCGCATACGCCGCCATGACGCGCCACATGCCGGACGGCGGGATGCAGGTCGTGATGTTCACGCATCAGGACGCCGGCGTCTGGGCCGATCTCGGCGGAATCCTCTGGGCCGCCGGCCTCCGGGTGACGGCTGCATGGAACATCGTGACAGAGACCGCAAGCGCGCTGAAAGAGGGGAATTACGTTCAGGGCACCGTTTGTCTCGTGCTCCGCGAGCGCATGGGCGAGGCCAATGCGCGGCGAATGGAAATCGAGGCCGAGATCGAGAAGGCGGTGGAGGCGCAGCTCGCCCGCCTGACCGCGCTCGATGATTCCTGGCACGAACGGACCAATGCCGAAGCGCTCTACACGGACGGCGACCTGACGATGGCGGCCTACGCCGCCGCGTTGCAGGTTGTCACGGGCTATTCCACCATCGACCGCGAGCCGCTCGATCGCGACCTCTATCGCAAGCTCGCGAAGGGCGAGAAGACGATGCTGCGCGGTCTCGTGGACTACGCGGCGCAGGTCGCGAACGGGCTTCTGGTGCCGGAGGGTTTCCCCGGCGAGATGTGGCGGGACCTCGGTGCTGCCGAGCGCTTCTATGTGCGGATGCTGGATATGGAAGCGAAGGGCTCGTCCAAGGTCGCGGACTTCCAGAATTTCGCGAAGAGCTTCGCGTTCGCGGACTACGCGGATCTCATGGCCTCCACCACGGCCAATGCGGCTGCGCTTGCCGGCGCCGCCGAGCTCAAGGGCCGGATGCTCTCGGGAGACGGGTTCTTGGGGACGCAACTCCGCCAGGTCCTGTTCGCGATCTGGAAGACGATGGAAGGCGCCGAGCGCGATCCGAAACGGGGCGTGACCATCCTGAAAACGGAATACGCGGCCGACTACTGGCAGCGGCGGCAGAAGCTGATCGGGCTTTCGGAGTACGTCGCCTTGAAGGCACGGCGCACACGCCCGGAGGAAAGCGCTGCCGCGCACGAGCTTGCCGAGGCGCTGAAGCTCGACCGCGTGTAGTGAATGCGGGCGACGCGCTATTTCCTGGAACAGGTGCTCCGCAAACGGGCCTATATCGTGTCCGAATGGTGCGAAGCGGTCGTCCAGGCACCGCCCCATCGGGAAGCGCGACCCGATGGCCGCATTCGCTTCTGGGGCACCGTGCTCGATCCGCGCGACGGGAAGACCCGATACCTGCGCGTGGTGACGCTGGACGACGGAGAGACGATCCACGACGCCTTTTTCGACCGCGACTTCGACGGAGGACCATCATGAAGCTGCACTACTATCCCGAGACTGACAGCCTTGACATCGAACTGAAACCGGCACCGGGCGCCGAAATGCGCGAAGTTGCCTCCGGCCTGAACGTCGATCTCGATGAGAAGGGGGAGGCAGTTGGTTTCGACATCGACTTCGCGTCGAGGCGCCTCGATCTGACGCGGCTGGAGACCGTTGCCCTCCCGGTTCGGACCATATCGGCGGCCTGACC
>JBOHMK010000145.1:0-13678 GCA_050730115.1 Acetobacteraceae bacterium | reverse complement strand
ATGGACTGATGCAGTTTCCACGACCGCGCATGATGTTGCTGGCCACGGTCAGCGCCATGGCACTTGCCGGGACAAGCGTCCCGGTGACTTTTCAACTCATCCAGCCGGGAGTCCACGTCGCTCGGGCCTTTGCAGACAGTAGTAACGGGCCCGGCAACGCCAGTAGTGGGTCGGCCGGTGGTGGGTCGGCAAGCAGTGGCGCTGGCGGCCAGGCAAGCGTCGGCGGCGTCGGCACGGCGAGCAGCCACGGCACATCGACCAACACCGCCTCGATGGGTTCGGCGGGCGTCAGCACCTCGTCGCATTCATCCGCCGGCGCGAGCAGCACCGGCAAGGGCAGTGCGATGGGGATGGGCGCGGGTATGGCTGCGGGCGTTGCCTCTGACGTCGGCCATTCGGCGGCAGCGGCCGTCGGCACCGCGGCGGCGGCAGCAAGCGTCGGCAACGGCAAGGCCGCGACCGGCGCCAATGCCGCCGCTCAGGCGGCAGCCTCGCAGACAGGGCCCGCCACCGCCAACGCAACCTCCAACACCGCCGCGCAGTCGAAAGGCAGCGCCTCGGCCTCGGGTAGTGCTGCCGGCTCCGCCGCTGCTGCGGCCGCGCCCTCAACCGGCCACTCGACGGCTGCCAACGGCTCGGCCACGAGCAACAGCGGGGTCAACGGCACCGGCGTTGCGAGCGCGCAGTCAGCCGATCACTCCGTTGCTGCCTCGATCGGCAATAACGCCGCGGTCGCCGGCTCGCTCTCCAGCGGACATGCCTCCGCCAACGGCGGCACAGCTTCGTTCGGCTCGCACGGCACGGCAACCGCGACCAACGGCTCGCTCTCGGCAACCGCCAACTCCAACGTTGCAGGCTCGGTCTCCGGGCCGGGCACGGGCTCGGTCGCCGGGCGTTCGCTCGGGCTCGCGGCGGCGGTTAGTACCCCGAACGGTGCCAGGGGCTTCTCGTTCGGCAGCGGCAGCGTGACGGGCACGACATCAGGCAATGATGTTGCCACCGGCTCGTACGGGGCCAACGGCAACGCTACCGCGGCCGTCGCCTCCTCGATGTCCGCGGGTGCCAAGAGCGGCGTCGCCGGCGCCCTGAGCGGCAACGGCACCGGCACATCGCGCGGCTATGCGATGTCGCATTCCGCGGCCGGAATGACGTCAACTGGGCTGCAAGCCGCCTCGTACGGGCGCGGCCATACCAGCGCGACGGGCCACGCCAATGGATCCTACGGCGCGACCGGCGCCGCCGTGGCCAATGGCAGTGCAACCGCGCCGATCGGCAGTGGCCCCACCTCGGTCGCGTCGAACTCGAGCGTCAAAGGCGCGGTCAACGGCCCCGGCGCGGCAGGTTCGTACGCATCGAACCACTCGCTCGCATCGATCGGCTACAGCCAAGGCACGACGACCTTTGGCGGCCAGACGACGTCGCGTGGCGGTCTCTCCGCAATCGGCAGCGGCACAGCGGCGTTCAGTGGCACGGGTAAGACCAGCGGTACACTTTCGAACGCTGGCACCCAGGTAGCCGGATTCTCGGCTACGAGCGGCGCAACCAGCCAATTGCCCGGGATCGGCAGCGCACCGTTCGGCGCTTCCGGTACCGGCATGGCCAACGCCACTGGCAACAGCCCGACCGGCCACGTCTCGACCATGGCGAATGCCAACCAAAGCGCCTTCGGCGGGCCTTCGCACGCCAACCCCTCGGTCACCTCGGTCGGCGCGATGGGCACGGCAGGCGCCACGGCGGCGATCACGCCGTAACGTTTCGCTTCTCTCCCGAAAACCTGGCGCGGCGGACGCGAGTCCGCCGCGCCCAACCAAAATCGCTCTTCGTTATCGGATATATATCGAACAGTTGAGCCTTGCCTTTCGGCGGCGTCTGCGCCACACTTTGACTAGTCATATCGACCAGTCTAGAGAGGGCGCGATGCGCGAGATCCAATCCTCCGAGGTCAAGGCTCGCTTGTCGCAGTTTCTCGACGAGGTCGAGCGGGGGGAAACCATCGTCATCACCCGTCATGGTCGGCCCGTGGCGCATCTGGTGCCCGCACCTCTCTGTCATCGCGCCCGCGTGCGTCGGGCGCTGGACCGGATTGCGGCCCTTCGCCAGACGACCGGGAAGTCTGCCCTGGACGAGTTGCTGGCGTCGCGGCACGAGGGGCACAAATACTGATGTTCGTGCTCGATGCCTCCGTGGTGACGAGTTGGTGTTTTCCCGATGAATCTCACCCGAACGCCGCAGCCGCTTTCCGGCGCATTGCTGACGAGGCGGCGGCGGCGCCGGCACTGCTCTGGTTCGAGGTACGCAACGTTCTGCTGATCGGGGAGCGGCGCAGTCGCCTGTCGGAGGCAGAGACCTCCCGATTCCTCAAATACCTGGGCGAGCTGCCGATCGAGGTCGATCGAGAACCAGACGAGGCCCAGATGCTCAGCTTGGCCCGAAGGCACAGGCTTTCCGTTTATGACGCCGTTTATCTGGAGCTGGCGCAGAGGCAAGCGCTGCCACTGGCCACCTTGGACCAGGCGTTGATCGATGCCGCCCGGTCCGAGAAAGTCTCGCTAGTCGGGGACGGCGCATGAACCAGCTCCTTGCTGCTCGCCCGGCTGCCGCGCCGCATTACCGCCGCCGGCAAGCATGCCTCGCTGCGCTTTCCGGAGTTCTTCGCCACGAAGGTCCGCAACCCGCACACATCTTTCAGGGGATCTCGAGCGTCTCCTCGAACCAAGTGCGGTTGTCGCGCTCGATCAGCGCGATCGCCGCCGATGGCCCCCAGGTTCCGGCGGTGTAGGGGCGCGGCCGATCTTCGGTCTCGGCCCAGGCGCCGACGATCTGATCAATCCAACCCCACGCCGCTTCCACCTCGTCGCGACGCATGAAGAGCGTCGCATTGCCGCGCACCACGTCCATCAAAAGCCGCTCGTACGCATCCGGGAAGCGCCCCTTGAACGCCTCGGCAAAGCTCAGATTGAGCGCCGCCGCGCGCAAGCGGAGCCCGCCCGGACCCGGCTCTTTCATCCAGAGGCTGAGCCGGACATGCTCGTCCGGCTGCACCCGGATGATCAGCCGGTTGGGTACCCCGCCTGCCGCGTTGCCGGCAAAGATCCAGTGCGGCACCGGGCGGAACTGAATCACGATCTCGGAAACCTTCTGCGGCATCCGTTTGCCGGTACGCAGGTAGAACGGCACCCCCGCCCAGCGCCAGTTACGGACTTCCGCCTTGACCGCAACGAACGTCTCGGTGTCGCTGGCAGACGGAACGTTGCCTTCCTCGAGATAGCCGCGCACGGGCTGGCCGTCGACCGCGCCGGCACGGTACTGGCCACGCACCGTCTTGTGCACGACATCGAGCGCGCCAATCGGCGCCAGGGCGTGCAAAACTTTGATCTTCTCGTCGCGCACCGCCTCACGATCGAGCGAGGCCGGCGGTTCCATCGCCACCAGGCAGAGCAACTGCAAAAGATGATTCTGCACCATGTCACGCAGCGCGCCGGTGCGGTCGTAATATCCGCCGCGGCCCTCGATGCCGATGCTTTCGGAAACGGTAATCTGCACGTGATCGATGGTGTGGCTCTGCCAGAGCGGTTCGAAGAGAGCATTGGCGAAGCGCAGCACCAGCAGATTTTGCACCGTTTCCTTGCCGAGGTAGTGGTCGATCCGAAAGATCCGCGGCTCTTCGAATACCTGGCCGACCTCGTCGTTGATGCGGCGCGCCGAGGCGAGATCGTTGCCGATCGGTTTTTCGAGCACCACCCGCGCCTCGGGACTCCCGGCACCCGAGAGCCGGATGCGATGCGCGATCGGGCCGAACAGGTTCGGTGCCGTCGCCAGATAGAAAACCCGCACCTGGCGCGGCGAATCTTCCAAAAGTGTCACCAGATCGGGCCAGCCGCCCTCGTCCTTAGCGTCGAGCCTGACGAAGTGCAGCCGCTCGCGGAAGCGAGTCCAGGTCTGCCCGTCAAGATCCTCGCCGTCGAGAAACTGGCGCAGGTTGCCCTCGACGCGTGACTGGTATTCGCTCCGCGAAAGGGGTGCCCGCGCGGCAGTGATGATGCGCGAGGGCGGCGGAATCTGCCCGTCGCGATCGCGCCGGAAGAGGGCGGGCAGGAGCTTGCGGCTGGCGAGATCTCCGGTGCCGCCGAACACCACATAGTCGAACGGATCGATGTGGGGATTATTGAAATTGCTGGCCACCGCAAAACTCCCCCTCATCCTTCGCGCTCGGCTGGGATCGCAGGCGGACTCCGCGCCGGGGCACAGGGCCGCGCGCATAGCACCTGCCTCCGTGGTCGACCATCCACGGCCGCGGTTATCGCGTCATCCGCGCAACCGATTCGACCAACTCATCCACCTTGTGCCGCTGCGCGACCGCATCCCCGGATGCAAACGCCTCGGCCACGCAGTGCCCAACATGATCCCTGAGGATCTCCTGTTCAACCGTGTGCAAGGCGGCACGTACCGCGGCGATCTGGGTCAGCACCTCGATGCAGTAGCGATCGTCCGCGACCATGCGGATAAGGCCGCCCACCTGGCCCTCGATCCGCCTCAGCCGGGCGGTGATCGTCCGTTTGGTTTCGCCACGCATCGCTGTATCCCTTGATACTGTACCCCCGTGACGTATGTAACCCCTGGCCGCACACGCGCAAGGGGCCAGATCAATGCACCATACCGCCGACGCCGCAGATCTCGACCATCAACACATCGACCCCGGCAAAACGCCCGGCGGTGTGCGCGATCCGGTCTGCGGTATGATGGTCGATCCGGCCACCACGCCGCACCGGATCGAGCATGCGGGCCAGTCCTTCTTCTTCTGCTCGGCCGGGTGCCTCGAAAAATTCAAAGTCTCTCCAGCTCGTCATCTGCCGCACGACGCTCCCGCGCCTGCCCGGCGCGCGGCGCCCGGAACCATCTACACCTGCCCGATGCACCCGGAAATCCGCCAAGACCATCCGGGTGCGTGCCCGATCTGCGGCATGGCGCTCGAACCTCTCGCCCCAACTCAGGAACCCAGAGAAAACTCCGAACTCTTCGCTATGCGCCGGCGCCTCGCCGTCTCCATCGCCCTTGCGGTGCCGGTCGTCGTACTCGAAATGGGCCCGCACGTGCCCGCCCTTCGCCCGCTCCTCGAGCATCTCGTCCCGCATGCGACTGCGAACTGGATCGAACTCGCGCTGACCACGCCGATCGTGCTCTGGGCCGGCTCGTTCTTTTTCACTCGCGGCTGGCGCTCGCTCGTCAATCTCAACCTCAACATGTTCTCCCTGATTGCGCTCGGCGTCGGCACCGCCTGGCTCTACAGCATCGTCGCCACGTTCGCGCCGGGCATTTTCCCGGCCGGCTTCCATGGTGCCGGCGGCATGGTCGAGACCTATTTCGAACCGGCCGCCGTCATCACCGTGCTGGTCATCTTGGGCCAGGTCCTGGAACTTCGGGCGCGGGATCAGACGGGTGCTGCGATCCGCGCGCTGCTCGATCTCGCACCAAAACTCGCCCGCCGCCTCCGCGATGGCGCGGCGGACGAGGAAATTCCGCTCGACGAGGTCATGATCGGTGACCGGCTGCGTGTCCGGCCAGGCGATGCCGTACCGGTCGATGGCGTGGTGCTGGAAGGACGGAGCAGCGTCGATGAATCGATGCTCACCGGCGAGTCTATGCCGCTTGCCAAAAAGGAGGGAGACAAGCTGATCGGCGGCACCGTGAACGGCACCGGCGCCTTGGTGATGCACGCCGAGAAGGTCGGTGCCGACACCGTGCTCGCCCGCATCGTTGCCATGGTCGCCGACGCACAACGCTCGCGCGCGCCGATTCAAAGGCTCGCCGATATGGTCGCCGGCTGGTTCGTCCCCGCAGTGATTGCAGTTGCGCTGCTGGCGTTCGTGCTCTGGGCCATTTTGGGACCCGCCCCTGCCCTCGCCTGGGGCCTCCTGGCTGCGATCTCGGTCGTGATCATCGCCTGCCCATGCGCATTTGGCCTCGCCACCCCGATGTCGATCCAGGTCGGTGTCGGCAAGGGTGCCACGGTCGGCGTTTTGATCAGCTCGGCCGAGGCGCTCGAGCGGATGGAAAAGGTCGATCTCCTGGTCGTCGACAAGACCGGTACCTTGACGGAAGGCAAGCCAGAGATGACGCGCATCGTGACCGCGCCAGGTTTCGACGCGCAGGAACTGCTTGGGCTCGCAGCAAGCCTCGAGCAGTCGAGCGAACATCCGCTCGCCGCCGCCATCGTACGCGCCGCACGCGTGCAGAACATCGCGCTCACCGAACCGGCCGAGTTCCAATCGGTGACCGGAGAGGGCGTCAGGGGCATGGTCACGGGCCGCCGTGTCGCACTCGGCAACGCCCGCCTGATGGCCGCGGAGGCGGCCTCGCTTGGCGATCTCGCCACCGCGGCCGACGAACTCCGCGCCTCCGGTGCCACGGCGCTCTTCATCGCCGTGGACGGCAGGCCCGCCGGCGCCCTCGGGATCGCCGATCCGATCAAGCCTTCCACATCTGCGGCACTCGATGAGCTGCGGGCGGATGGGGTGCGCATCCTGATGCTGACCGGGGACAACCGTCTCACCGCCGAAGCCGTGGCGCGCAAGCTCCGCATCGACGAAATCGAGGCCGACGTGCTGCCCGACCGCAAGCACGAAGTCGTCCGGCGCCTGCAGGCCGAGGGACATGTCGTCGCGATGGCCGGAGACGGCATCAACGATGCGCCCGCCCTGGCCGCTGCGGATATCGGCATCGCGATGGGGACTGGCACGGAAGTGGCGATGCAAAGCGCCGGGATCACGTTGGTCAAGGGCGACCTTTCCGGCATTGCGCGCGCCCGCCACCTCAGTCGCGCCACTATGCGCAACATCCGTCAGAATCTCTTTTTCGCCTTCATCTACAATGCGATCGGCGTACCGATCGCGGCCGGCATCCTCTATCCCGCCTTTGGAATCCTGCTCAGTCCGGGAATCGCCGCAGCAGCAATGGCACTGAGCTCGGTCTCGGTGGTGACGAACGCGCTTCGCCTCAGAAGCCTCGATCTCGGCCTCGCCAACACCCACCGCCACCTGAGATAAGGTCTGATCAGTGGCCGGAGTGGACGGCAACCTTCGAACGTTGCCGGTGCGGGAGTGGGAACCGAGATGAACGTGCTGCGGCTCAGCTACCGAGACGCAGCCGCCCACTCCGGGGCGGTGGCCCTGGCAATCCCGGCAGACCTACGGGCGGGGTGGGTCTATCGGATGCGCGCTGCCCGCGCACGCACCGATCTCAGAGTTTGCTGAAAAACCGAGGCAAGGGCTCTGCCCTTGACCCGCCCAATGGGATCTCGGGGGACTGAGGTCCCAGACCCCCGAACTGCAAAAGAAGGGATCCCAAAGGCTTGCCAATGGCCGCATACGGCCAGCCCGCCAAGAGGCGAGTCCGGCACGGTCCGCCCGATCAACGAATCCTTCCTCCATTCATGTCCAGCCGTTTCGGAAAGCCTGAGAATTTCAGCTTAGCGGCTTGCGAGCGCGGAGCAGGGCCCAGCGGTGAAAGAAGAAGAGCGTGTCAACGCCAAGGCGGAGGCCGATGCCGGCGGTTTCGTTGTGGCACGCGAGGGTGGCGAGGACGGTACGGAGCGGGGCGGCGCGCGTCGGGTCGTTGGCGATCGCCAGCCACTCCACGAACTCGCGCGGGCGTTCCCAAACCGCCTGCTGCTCGATGCGGAGGCCTGCTTCGGTAAGGAGGGAAGAGAGCACACTGAGCGGCAGCATGCGCACGTGGGAGGGATCGCGCAGGACCTCGATGGCATTGTGCAAATCGGATTCGTGGCGGTCTTCGGAGCTGATGACATCGGCGAGCACGAACACGCCGCCGGGACGGAGGACGCGCACCATCTCGGAGATCGGACGGGCGGGCTGGCTGAAGTGGTGCACCGAAAGGCGGGTGACGACGGCATCGAACGCGGCGGGCGCGAACGGAAGCCGGGTGGCGTCGCCCTCGATGAAGAAGACGTTTTTGCGGGGGGCGGCGGCGCACCGCAGGTGGGCCTGTCGGAGCATATCGGGGGTGAGATCGAGGGCGAGGACAGCGCGTGCGGTTGCGGCGAGGGCCGCGGAAATGATGCCGGGGCCGCAGGCCACGTCGAGAACGAGACCGGCGGCGGCGTCGCCCAAGGCATCGACGAAGCGTCGGGTGAGTGCGGCGTCGGTGACCTCGGGGGCGCTTCCGAAGGTTCGTGCCTGGCGGGTGAATTCCTGTTGCACGCGCTGGAGATGGTCCATGGTGATCCGCAGATGATGAGGGTGAGAGAGTCGGGGCAGAGCCCGACGATTTGTAATGATCACGCGCTCACTTTGTTTTCTCAATCAATTTTATGGCATTGGCGGCGCGCCGAAGCAAAAAATTGCGGGACTGTCCGAATTTCTGTGTGTGAGGCGTCGTTCAGTCTCACCCACCATTGGGCGATCGAGTGCAGGCAAGGGATCGGCGCCAGGAAGCTCTGTCAGTTGCAGGCTGCTCCGTCACGAGTGCGCGAGATCGCCTGGAAAGCGCAGAGCCGGCTCACGGCTCGGTATCGTTCGCTGAGCGCGCACGGCAAGAAGACGACGGTCGTCTGCATAGCGGTCGCCCGCGAGCTCGTCGGCTTCGTCTGTTCAGTGGCACGGGAGGCACAGGCCGCATGAAGCCAGCGACCGCTTCTCCCTCGCGCGCAGGCGGGTCAATCGCGCGACCTGGCGGCGGCTTCTCAGGCGGTGGCGAGTGCCAGGTGCCTGGCGAAGAAGGCGATGGTCCGGTTCTTGGCGAGGATCGCGTCGTCGCGGCTGTAGCTTGCCCGGTCGTCGCAGCCAAAGCCGTGCTGGGCCTTCGGGTAGGTGTAGATCTCGGCCTCGGGCTGAGCCTTCCTGATCAGGGCGACGTCGCTCATCGGGATCGAGGCATCGGCCTCGCCGAAATGCATCTGCACCGGGCAACGGGGTGTCTCGGTGCGCTGGGCCGTGATACCGCCGCCATACCAGCAGGAAGCGGCGGAGAATCGCTGCATGCGGATCGCGCCGAGCCAGGCGACGGTGCCGCCGAAGCAATAGCCGACGATGCCGATGCGGCGCCTGCCGTGCGCGGCGCAGGCGGCTTTGAGATCGAGAATGATGTCGTGATCCTTGAGCTGGTTGCGCAAGGCGCGTCCGCGCGCCACCTCGCTCGCGCTGTAGCCGAGCTCAATGCCCGGCTCGACGCGGTCGAACAGCGCCGGGGCGATCACGGCGTAGCCGGACTCTCCGGCGAGCGCTTCGCAAACCCTTCGGATCTGCGCATTGACGCCGAAGATCTCCTGCACGACGACCAGGCCGATCGCTGCCTCTGCGGAACCGGCGAAGTAGGCCGATGAGGTGTGGCCGTCCTCGGCGGTCAACTGGATTCTGGTCGGCATCGTCTTCTCCGCTCAGTTGATCGGCGGCCACCTAAAGCCGCCGGCCACGGCGGCGTCAATCCGCTCCAGCCGCCCGCCTGTCCGCTGGACATAAGGATATCCTTATGTGATCATTGAAGGATGGAAAGCCTGCTGGCCAGCCTCCGTGCCGCCGCCGAGCCGACCCGGCTCCGGCTGCTCGCGCTCGCCGAGCGCGGGCCGTTCTGCGTCAGCGAATTCACGACCATTCTCGGCCAGTCCCAGCCGCGGCTCTCGCGGCACCTCCGCCTGCTGTGCGAGGCCGGACTGCTGGAGCGCTCGCGCGAAGGCGTCCACGCCTGGTTCACCCTGCCTGCTGGCGGAGAGGGTGGCCTCGCGCGGGCGATCCTGGCCCGCCTGCCGGAGGGCAATCCGCTGCTGGCGGCTGATCGGCGCAAGCTCGCCCGGGTGCTCGCCGAGCGGGCGCGCATCGCCTCGGAGAGCTTCGTGCGCCAAGGGGAGGACTGGG
This sequence comes from Acetobacteraceae bacterium, assembly GCA_050730115.1. Classification (GTDB taxonomy): domain Bacteria; phylum Pseudomonadota; class Alphaproteobacteria; order Acetobacterales; family Acetobacteraceae; genus JAKAWQ01. The sequence continues at coordinate 3,812 of JBOHMK010000145.1, read as the reverse complement.
ACGAAATGCGGGCCTTGCATCTGCCGGCATCGAAAGTCTCGGATGCGCTTCTGGCGCTGTTGCCGGAGCCGGCTCTCGGCCGCCTGATCGACATCGGCACTGGCACCGCGACCGCGCTCGCGTTGCTCGCTCCGCGCATTGTCGAGGGGCTCGGCATTGACGCCAGCCCTGCCATGCTCGCGCTGGCGCGCACCCGCCTCGCGCGCGAAGGGCTCCGTCATTGCGTGGTGAAGCAGGCCGACATGTATCGCCTGCCGCTGGCCGACGGCGGGTTCGATCTCGCGATCCTGCAGATGGTTCTGCACTACGCCGAGGATCCGGCCGGGGTGCTGGCCGAGGCATCGCGTGTGCTCGGCCCGGCGGGGCGAATCGTGGTCGTCGATCTCGCCCGGCACCGGCGCCAGAAGGCAGCGGTGCGGCTCGCGCATCGCTGGCCCGGCTTTACCGACGAGGAAATGACCGGCTGGCTCAAGTCAGCCGGCCTGGATCCCGGGACGGCGCGAACCGTCGCCGGCCCGATGCCGGTCAGGCTGTGGCCGGCGCGCCGCTACCCGAGCGCTTGAAGGAACCCTGCCGATGCCGTCCCCTCCCCTGCTTCAATTGCTCACCGAGCGCGTGCTGCTCTGCGACGGTGCGATGGGCGCGCGCGTCCAAGCGATGACGCTCGACATCGAGCGCGACTTCTGGGGCAATGAGAACTGCACCGACCTGCTCAATCTCTCACGCCCCGATCTGGTGCGCGAGATCCATCAGAGCTACTTCGCCGCCGGCGCGGATGCCGTCGAAACGAATACCTTCGGCGCCTCGCCGGTGACGCTCGGGGAGTTCGATCTCGCCCCGAGGGCGCGGGAGATCAACCGCGTCGGCGCCGAGCTCGCGCGCGAGGCGGCACTCGAGTTCAGTGATCAGAGGCCGCGCTATGTGCTCGGCAGCGTTGGCCCGGGAACCAAGCTGCCGAGCCTCGGGCATATCGCCTATGACCCGCTCGAGGACGCGCTCGCGGAGCAATGCCGGGGCCTGATCGAAGGCAGGGTCGATGCGATCCTGATCGAGACCTGCCAGGACCCGCTGCAGATCAAGGCCGCAGTCAACGGTGCCAGGCGCGCGCGCAGCGAACTCGGCACTGAGACGCCGATCTTCGTTCAGGTGACGGTCGAAACTACGGGCAGTCTGTTGGTCGGCCCCGACATCGCCGCCGCCGCCACGATCATTCTTGCCCTCGACGTGTCGCTGATGGGGCTCAACTGCGCGACCGGTCCGCAGGAGATGGCCGAGCATGTCCGCTGGCTCGGCCGGAACTGGCCGCGGCTTCTTTCCGTGCAGCCGAATGCCGGGCTGCCGGAGCTGGTGGACGGCAAGCCACGCTACCCGCTGCAGCCGGCCGAGCTTGCATCCTGGCTCGAGCGCTTCGTGGTTGAAGATGGCGTCAACCTGATCGGCGGCTGTTGCGGCACGTCAACGCCGCACATCGCGGCGCTCGACCGGATGCTGGGCCGGCTCGGCGAGCGGCGGCCAGCGCCGGTACCCCGCAAGTCCCTCTGGATACCCTCGGTCGCCAGCCTTTACAACCAGGTCCCGTTGCGCCAGGAGAACAGCTTTTTCTCGATCGGGGAGCGTTGCAACGCCAACGGATCGCGCCGGTTCCGCGCCTTCCAGGAACGGAACGACTGGGATGGCGCGCTCGCCATGGGCCGCCAGCAGCTTGGCGAAGGCTCGAACGCGCTCGACATCTGCACCGCCTTCGTCGGCCGCGATGAGATGGCGGAGATGACCGCCGTCGTCAGCCGCTTCACGGCCGCCGTCAATGCGCCGCTGGTGATCGATTCCACCGAGACCCCGGTGATCGAGAGCGCACTTAAGCTCAACGGCGGCAAGGCGATCATCAACTCGATCAATTTCGAGGACGGCGAGCAGCGCGCCCAGGAACGGCTGCAGCTCGCACGCCGGTTCGGCGCTGCGGTGATCGCGCTCACCATCGACGAGGAGGGGATGGCGAAGACGCCCGAGCGCAAGCTCGCAATCGCCGAACGTCTGGTCGATTTCGCCTGCCATCGTCACGGCCTGCCGCTCTCTGACCTGCTGATCGATCCGCTCACCTTCACGATCGCCACCGGCAACGAGGAGGATCGCAAGCTCGGGCTCTGGACCATCGAAGGAATTCGCGCCATCCGTGAGAAATTCCCCGAGGTCGGAATCGTGCTCGGCCTGTCCAACATCGGCTTCGGCCTCAATCCGCCGGCCCGCGCAGTGCTGAACTCGGTGTTTCTCGATCATTGCCTCAGTGCCGGGATGACGGCAGCGATCGTGCACGTGAGCCGGCTTCGGGCGCTGCACGAGATCCCGTCCGCCGAGGCAAAAGCGGCGAACGATCTCATCCTCGATCGCCGGCGCGAAGACTATGATCCGCTGGCGCGCCTGCTCGAGCTGTTCGCCGACCGCAAGGAGGACGGGCGAGAACAGCGCCGGCCGGCCACCACGGTGGAGGAGCGGCTGAAAGAGCGGATTGTTGCCGGGGACCGCAAGGGCCTGGCAGAGGATCTCGACGCTGCGCTCGCCTATCATTCACCGCTCGATATCATCAACACCATCCTGCTCGACGGCATGAAGGTCGTCGGCGAGCTGTTCGGTTCGGGGCGCATGCAGCTTCCCTTCGTGCTGCAAAGCGCCGAGACCATGAAGTCGGCGGTGGCCCATCTCGAGCCCTTCATGGAGCGGGTCGAGGGGCAGGAAAAAGGCACGATCGTGCTCGGAACGGTGAAGGGTGACGTGCACGACATCGGCAAGAATCTCGTCGATATCATCCTGACCAATAACGGCTACCGGGTGGTCAATCTCGGCATCAAGGTGCCGCTCGCCGACATGCTCACCGCTGTTGACAAGCATCGTGCGCACGCCATCGGCATGTCCGGCCTGCTCGTCAAATCGACCGTCGTCATGCGTGAGAACCTTGCGGAGATGTCGCGCCAGGGATTGCAAATTCCGGTGCTGCTCGGAGGGGCGGCGCTGACCCGGGGCTATGTCGAGGAAGAATGCGTGAGCGCCTACGCCTGCGGGCGGGTGGCCTATGCGCGTGATGCCTTCGACGGGCTCTCCCTGATGGAGAAGGTGACCGGCAACGGCTTCGACGACTATCTCGCTGCGGTTGCAGCGAGGCGGGTCGGCGTGCGGCGCAACCCATCGCGGAAGCTTGGCGAGGCCGACGCCCGCGCGTTCCGTCCCGTCGATCTCGGCGAGGTGCAGGCCCGCCGCCGCCGCATCACGCCGGTGCAGGCGCCGCCGGAGCCACCGTTCTGGGGCGCACGGATCATCGAGGCGGCTCCGCGCGCAATCGTTCCCTTCATCAACGAGCGAAGCCTCTACCAGTTGCAGTGGGGATTTCGCAAACAGGGCCGCTCGCTCGAGGATTTCCTCGGCTGGGCGCGGCAGGAATTGCGACCGGTCCTGAAGCGCATGCTGGCGCTTTGCGAACAGCAGCAGATTCTCGCCCCGCGCGCCGTTTATGGCTACTGGCGCGCCGCCGGCCAGGGCAATGATCTGATCCTGTTCGCACCGGACGGGACGACGGAGCTATGCCGCTTCACCCTCCCCCGCCAGCCGCGCGAGGACGGCGAGTGCATCGCCGATTTCGTGCGCGACATCGAGGATCCGGAGCGTGACGTGATCGGTCTGCAAGTGGTCACCATGGGCCGGCGCGCCTCCGAGGTGAGCCATGCGTGGTTCGAGGACAATCGCTACCAGGACTATCTATTCCTGCACGGGCTTTCGGTCGAGATGGCCGAGGCGATGGCCGAGTACGTGCACAAGCGGATCCG
>JBOHMK010000144.1:0-2548 GCA_050730115.1 Acetobacteraceae bacterium | reverse complement strand
GGATCATTTCGATGATCCTGGCGCTCATCGGCCTGGCCACCCTGAAGATCCGATGAGCGCGCAAGGCCACTCGGGGGGGAACGTCGGATCCTTTCCCCCGGTCTTCAGAGGCCGGCACTTCGCCGTGCTCGGGCTCGGCCGCAACGGCTTGGCCGCCGCCTCGGCACTCGTCACGATGGGGGCCAGCGTCGCCGCATGGGACGATGATCCCTCTCAGCGGGAGAGAGCCGCCGCACGCGGCATTCCTCTCGCCGCGGCACTCCTCGATTGGGCGCGCCCCGAAGCGCTGGTCCTTTCTCCCGGCATTCCGCACCGGCTTCCCGCTCCGCATCCTCTCGCTCTCGGTGCACAGGCGCTCGGCGTGCCCATAGTTTCGGATGCCGAGCTTTTGTTTCGGGCCGCACGCTTGGCCGGCTCGAAGGCGCGTTTCGTCGGGATCACCGGAACCAACGGCAAGTCGACCACCACCGCCCTCCTGGCGCACATGCTGAACACTGGCGGCATGGCCGCCGCCGCCGGCGGCAATCTCGGTCCGGCCGCCCTCGCGCTGCCGCTCCTGCCCGATGCCGGATGTTACGTCCTGGAAATGTCGTCGTACATGTTGGAGCGACTCGACACGATCCGCTTCGATGTCGCGATGCTGCTCAACCTCTCTCCCGACCACCTCGACCGCCACGGCGGCATGGCCGGCTACATCGCTGCCAAAGAGCGCATATTCGCGCATCGCGCGAGTGGCGGAGTGGCGATTGTCGGGATTGACGATGAACCTTCCCGTGGCATCGCTGCGGCCCTCGGGCCGCCGCTGGTCTCAATCTCCGGGGACCGGCCTGCGGATCTGTGGTGCGACCAGGGAGCCCTCCGCGATCGTCTCGGTCCCATTCTCGCGCTGAGCGAGGCGCCCGCCTTGCCGGGTGCGCATAATGCCGAGAACGCTGCAGCATCATCCGCCGCGGCTCTCCATCTCGGATTGCCGCGCGCACTTCTCGCCGGCGCGCTCCGCTCCTTCGCCGGCCTGCCGCATCGTCAGAGCCGCGTCTGCTCGACCGGCGGCGTCACCTTCATCGATGACAGCAAGGCGACCAACGCCGATGCCGCCGCCCGCGCGCTCGCCTGTTACCCGCGCCTCATCTGGATCGCGGGCGGCATTGGCAAGGAAGGCGGAATCGAATCGCTTGCGCCTCTGTTCCCGCACCTCGCCGAGGCGTTTCTGATTGGCCGTGACGCCCCTCTCTTTGCGGCCACCCTGGCGCGCCACGGCGTCGTCCACCGGGTGGCTGGCACTCTCGAAGCCGCCGTCCCCGCAGCGCTTGCTGCCGCCCGCCTCCGCGGCGTCCCCGTGGTGTTGCTTTCTCCCGCCGCGGCAAGTTTCGATCAATTCCGCAACTTCGAACAGCGCGGCGCGCATTTCGCCGCTCTCGCCCACCACCTCGCCACCGGCGAGGCTTCCTCGTCGGCCACGCACCAAGAGCAGGCAGCCTGATGCCCGCTCTCTCACGCGCCGATCATTCGCAGCTCGGCCGCTGGTGGTGGTCGGTCGATCGGTGGACCCTGTTCGCCGTTACCACGCTGTTGGGGTTCGGCTATCTGATGGTGCTCTCCGCCAGCCCCTCGGTCGCGGTGCGCATCGGCGATCCACGCGATCTGCTGATCATCAAGCAAATCATCTTCCTTGCCCTCGCCGGCATCGAAATCATCATCGTCTCCTTGCTGTCGCCGAGAGAGATCCGCCGTTTTGCCTTCGCGGGCCTGTTCATCACCCTGCTGTTGACTTTTCTGACCCTTGTCCACGGGGTCGAGATCAAGGGGGCGCGGCGCTGGATCGACCTCTTCGGCGTCTCCCTGCAACCGAGCGAGTTCCTGAAAGTCTGCTTCATCATCGTCAACGCCTGGCTGCTCGCCGAGCAGCGGCGCCGCCCGCAGCTCCACGGCACGCTGATCGGGCTTGGCCTTTTCACGATCGTCATACTGATGCTCAAGGCCCAGCCGGACGTCGGCATGATGGCGCTGATCGGCGCGATTTTCTTGGCGCAGCTCTTTCTCAACGGGTTGAATCTGGCGTGGGTCGGCCTGGGCGGTGCGCTGTTCTGCGCCGGCGGCGTCGGCTCCTACATTGTTTTCCAGCACGTGCGAGAGCGCGTGCACGATTTTCTGCATCCCAACACCGTCGGCGCATACCAGGTCCACGTTGCACTCGAAGCCTTCGGCAATGGCGGCCTGCTCGGCACCGGCCCCGGCGAGGGGCGGATCAAGGACATCCTGCCGGACGCCCATGCCGACTTCGTGTTCGCTGTCGTCGGCGAGGAGTTCGGCCTGATCGTTTCGCTGCTCGTCATCGCCATCTTTGCCTTCATCGTGCTGCGCGGCCTGATCAGGCTGCTGGACGAGCACGACCTCTTCACGCTGCTCGCGGCCGGCGGCCTGTTGATGAGCTTTGGCCTCGAAGCCTTCATCAATATGGCGACCTCGCTTTCTCTCATTCCCGCCAAGGGCATGACGCTCCCCTTCATCTCCTATGGCGGCTCTTCGATGCTGGCGATCGGCCTCGAAA
>JBOHMK010000143.1:0-4976 GCA_050730115.1 Acetobacteraceae bacterium | reverse complement strand
GCTCGCTAACCCCGTGCATGGTGGGCGCCGCACGGCCCTGATAATGATCGCGACCGCATCCACCGAAGGCGGAGGAATCGCCATGCGCATCGGCTTCGTCGGGCTCGGCACCATGGGCCGGCACATGGCCGCCAACCTGCAATCCGCCGGCCATTCGCTCACCGTGCATGATCGCGACCGCTCCCGCGTTGCCCCTCATCTCGCCAATGGCGCACGCTGGGCAGCATCGCCCGCCGAAGCGGCCGCCGGTGCCGAGATCGTCTTCACGTCGCTCCCCGGTCCATCCGAGGTCGAGGCAGTCGGGCTCGGAGAGAACGGAATCATCGCCGGGCTCCGCCAGGGCGCACCATGGTTCGACCTTTCCACGATCTCGCCTACTCTCGCCCGGCGCCTGCACGCGGCCTTCGCGGAGCAGAGCCTTGCGATGCTGGACAGCCCCGTCAGCGGCGGGCCACGCGGTGCAGAATCGCGCAAGATGGCAATCTGGGTTGGCGGCGATGAGGAGATTTTCGTTCGCTTCAAGCCGGTGCTCGAGGCGATGGGCGACGAGCCGCGCCATATCGGCCCGATCGGCTCGGCGAGCGTCGCCAAGCTCGTGCACAATTGCGCCAATTACGGCGTGCTGACCGTGCTTGCCGAAGTGTTCTGCCTCGGCGTCAAGGCCGGCGTCGAGCCGCTGGCACTGTTCGCGGCGGTGCGCGAGGGCGTGCTCGGCCGCCGCCGCACGCTCGATGCGCTGATCGACCAGTTCCTTCCCGACAAATACGATCCCGCCGCCTTCGCGCTCCGCCTTGCGCACAAGGATGTCGGGCTTGCCACCGCCCTCGGCCGCGAACTCGGCGTGCCGATGCGGCTCGCCAATCTTACTTTTGAGGAAATGACCGAGGCGATGAATCGCGGTTGGGCCGATCGCGATTCGCGTGTCTCGATGGTTCTGGAGCAGGAACGTTCTGGCGTCAGGATCGCCGTTGATCCCGATCTGATCCGCGCCGCCCTGGTGTCCTGCCCCTGAAGTCCGCTACCATCGGCAGCGGACGGAAGGGATCGGCAGGCCACTGAAAACAAAGAGCTGGTGTCCCGATCCCAGAATCGAGGAATGGCAACGGATTTCAGAATCGGCACGCCAGCGTGAGCGACGAGGCGTCAGGCGAGGAAGTGAGAGCCGCCGGCCGCGCGGCGCCAATTGAGGTCGAACTCAAGCTTCTCGGCGATCGGGCCGACCTTGCCCCCCTGATGGACTCCCCACTGGTCCGGAGCCACGCCCGCAACGCGGGCAGGGTCCGGCACCTGACGTCGATCTACTACGATACGGAATCTGGCGCGCTCGAGCGGGCGGGGGTCACGTTTCGTGTCCGAAAGATGGGCCGGCGCTTTGCAGCCACGGTCAAACGCGCCGGTTTAGCTGGCAGCTCCCCGATCGCGCGCGACGAATGGGAAGCCCCGGTTGCGGAGATGACCGCGGATCCGACTCCCCTGCTGGCGCTCCTTCCCGCGGATCTCCGGGCGCTCTTGAGCGCCGACCCCATGCAGCCGGTCTTTACGGCCATCGTTCGTCGCTGGACCCGGCGCCTCGACTTGCCGGAGGCGGAAGTGGAGATCGCCTTCGACCAGGGCCAGATCGAAGCGAAGGGCCGGTCGGCACCGATCAGCGAGCTCGAGCTCGAACTCAAGCGGGGCTCCGCCGCCGTGCTCTTCGATCTCGCCCGGGGGCTTGCCGAAACCGCTGCCCTTCGACCGTCCGTTCGCAGCAAGGCGGAGCGCGGCTTTGCCCTCGCCTGCGACCAGCCGCCGGCAACGTGCCGGGCCCCGCAAGCGGGGCTCGAAGCCGAATTTTCCCTGGACGACGCGCTCACAGCGATCCTCCGCTCGATCTTCCGCCATCTGCTCGCCAACCAGGCTGCTGCAGAGGACGGCCGCGATCCGGAGGGCGTGCACCAGGTGCGCGTGGCATTGCGCCGCCTCCGCGCCGCCCTCGCCGTGATCCGCCGGCTCGCCCCCTCGCCCACGCTCGACTCGCTCCGCGCTGATGCGCGCTGGCTTGCCTCGGCCCTCGGCCCAGCCCGAGACTGGGATCTTTTCGGGCTCGACGTTCTGCCCACGATCGACCGCGCTTTACCAACCCTCCCCGGCTTTGCCGAGCTTGCCGAAGCCGTTGCCAACCGTCGCGCCACCAGCCTCGGGGCCGCCCGCCAGGCGCTCGCCGCCCCACGCGCCGGCAGGTTCGAGATCGCGCTCGGCGGCTGGATCGAACGAAGCGGCTGGCGCATCGGCGCCCCGGCGCAATCTCTGGAAATCCTCGCCGGCCGCGCGCTCGCTTTCGCCGGCCCGCTGCTCCAGCGCCGCCATCGCAACGTCATCAAAGCGGGTCGCCACTTGGCCCATCTGCCACCCGAGGCGCGCCACGCACTCAGGCTCGCCGTCAAGAAACTCCGCTACAGTATCGATTTCTTCCTCCCTCTCGAGGCCGGAACGAAAACGTCCCGCCGCTTCTCCCGCCGCCTCGGCAAGCTGCAAGAGCTCCTCGGTCGCTTCAACGACATGACGACCACGCCCGAGCGCACGGCTGAACTGGCCGCCAACACGCTTTCCCCCAGTGCAGCGTCGGCGCTCGGTGCCGTAAACGGCTGGCAGGCGAGCGGCCTCACTCACCTAGAGGCCGATCTTCGCTCGGCTTGGCGCGCTTTCCGCCGGGCGGAGCCGCCCTGGTCCTCCTGGCCTGCCCCCTCCGATGCCTCGCCGCCGTGAGCGCCTCCGACGGCGGCCGGCGCCGGCCAATCGCCGGTGACCGACGGGCCGGGACTTGGGATAATGGCCGATGGTCTTAGCCGGGGGCCTGCCGGGTGGCACAAAACTGCTGCGTTTTCTCGCGAAATCGCCGCGCGAGAAGATCGCTGCAATCAGGACGAATCTCAACTACGCGTTCAGAATCGGGCGTCAGCCGGGAGCGGATGCGGTGCTGGCGCGGCACCGTTGGGCGGCGCCGGCGGCGATCTCCTCGCGCTCGCCATTCTATATCGCGCTCCGCCCTGACTCCGACCGCAACCATAACAACTACCCGGAGCTGGAGGCGCTGAGCCTCGCCTGGGTGTACCGGAACGAGACGCCCAACGCGACCGATCTGCCGCGCCTCTACAGCCTCGTCCTGAATGTCCGGCAGGCGCTGGAAGAGAAGATCGCAGGCGATTTCGCCGAGCTTGGGGTCTACCGCGGCAATTCCGCGGCGGTGCTTGCCCATTACGCGCGCGCGGCCGGGCGGCATCTCCATCTATTCGACACCTTCGAAGGCTTCGACCGGCGTGACCTCGTCGGCGCCGAGGGCGGCCGGCAGCCGGAATTCGCGGGCACTGCTCTCGCCGCCGTCCGCGCGTTCATCGGCGAGCAGAATGTCAGCTTCATCCGGGGCTCCTTCCCGGCCTCCATTCCAGCCGACCTCGATCAGGCCCGTTTCAGCGTGGTGCATCTGGATTGTGATCTCTACCAGCCGCTCAAGGCCGGGATGGAGTTCTTCTTTCCGCGCCTTTCTCCCGGCGGATTGATGATCGTGCATGATTACTCCGGCATCCACTGGGGCGGAGTGAAACGGGCGGTGGACGAGTTCCTCAGTCTGCTCCCGGAGCGCCCGGTTCTGCTTCCGGACCGCAGCGGCACGGCAATCATCCGCAAGGGCGCGGTGTGATCGCCGCCACGTGGCACGCGCTGCGGCTCAGGAGTTGCATTGATGCCACCGGACCCGGATACCGCCGGCTGGGACACGGCTCCGTGAAATGCCCGGCAAAGCTTTGGAACCGGCGCCGCACCGGCCTATGATCGTTGCCACAGTCTTTTGAAAAAGGCACGCTGATCCTGCATGGAGAATCGGGCACGAGTTGCGGCTTCAAGCCGATCCGACGGGCAACCGGCTGCAGCGACAGATCCGGTCACGATTCTGTTCTGCACCAACGCGCTTTTCCTGCAGCACGCGGCCGTCTGCCTGGCGTCCCTGCTGGCCAACAACCGCGAGCTTTTCTTCGAAGTCGTGATCGTCCGGCGACCGACCGAAGAGCTCGACGAAGCCAGGCTGCGACGATCGCTCGCGCAGTTTCCGAACCACGCCCTGCGCTTTCGTGAATTTGCGATTCCCCCCGATCTGCTTCTCCCGCTCAATCCCAGCGCCCACTACACGGTCGATACATACACGCGCTTGTGGCTGGAGGAGTTCTTCCCTGCGGACACGTCGCGCGTCCTTTATCTCGACGTCGACATCGTGGTCGTCGGCAGCATCGCGCCGCTCTGGAATGTCGATCTCGCCGGGGCGTTGCTCGGCACCGTCGATATCCCCGGATCCGACCGCGGCGTGACACGCCTCGGCATGTCGAGCGACGACGGCTACTTCAACGCCGGCGTGCTGGTGATCGATCTCGATCAGTGGCGCGAGAGCCGGGCGGGCGAGACCGTCCTTGCCTATGTCCGTGACAACCCCGAGCGCGTACTCTACGACCAGGATGCATTGAATGCCTGCTTTCATGGCCGCCGGAAGCGGCTCGACTACAAATGGAATGTGATCTGGCCGTTTTACCATGACCCCTTATCGCTGCGGCTCCGGCGCGGGGAGCTGGAGACGATCCGCCGCGAGGCGGTGATCATTCACTTCAATGGCAGCTTGAAGCCCTGGAGTTACTTCTGCGACCATCCCCGCAGGGCCGAATACGAGAAGTTTCTGCGGATGACCGAGTGGCGCGATTTCGTTCCCGCCGACCGGACGCCCCTGAACATGGTACGCAAGGGGCTTGGAGTGATCCTGCCGGCTCCCGTCAAGCGTCTCATCAAGGCGACGCTGAACCGCCTCCCGGCGATGCGCCATGTCGTCCGCCCCGCCTGACCGTGAGCCTCGCCGCGCGATCGGCTCACCTTGGTGGTACTACGAGCTTCTCGAGGCACCCCTGGAGGAGGCCCTCGTCCGGCACGATTGGCGCTGGAATCTCTGCCGTCTCGACGGC
>JBOHMK010000142.1:0-4498 GCA_050730115.1 Acetobacteraceae bacterium | reverse complement strand
CAGGACTTGCGCCGCCGGTAGAAGGGCCGGCGGGCGCCGACGGCGGCACGGCGTGCCGCAGGATTGATTTCGGTCTGGTCGGACATCGTCTATTCCTCGCCTTGAGGCGCAATGGGTTGGGGCTCATCGTCCCGTTCGGTGCGGGCACGGAATTCCTCGCGATCGTCATAGCGGCGACGCCCCGAATCGAAGCGGCCAGCGGGCTTCGGGCCGCGGAAGCCACGCTCGCGGTCGTCGCCGCGGCGGGCAAGGATGGCCGAGGGGCCTTCCTCGATCGCCGGGACACGGAGCGTGAGGAAGCGCAGCACATCCTCGTTGAGGCGAAGCAGCCGCTCCATCTCGGTAATCGCTGCGGGTGGTGCCTCGAGGCCCAGCAGCATGTAGTGGCCCTTGCGATTCTTCTTGATCCTGTATGCGAGGTTGCGCATGCCCCAGTATTCGCGCTTCTTCACCGACCCGCCGCCGGCTCCAATGCCTTCGGTGATCTGATCGGCCAGCGCATCGACCTGCTGCTGAGTCGCGTCATTGCGTGCGATCAGCACGCATTCGTAGAGTGGCATCGGGTTCTCCCTTCGGCTGTTCGGCCCGACCGGCGGCATTCGCATCATGCTGGCCGCCCGGCGGTCGCGGGCATAGCCGGGGACGATGCCGTCGCCCCCGGCAGGGAAGCCCGGCGTTTAGCGAAAGCGGCCCGAGTGGGCAAGAGGCCGCGCCCTGCCTACGATCGGAGGCGCGGGTCAATCCCAGGCGGGCGCGAAAGCCGGGCTGACGCAGCGAACGTGCTTGGGCAGTGCGGCGATAGCCGCGAGATCATGGCGATCCAGTGTCAAATCAGCGGCGGCGAGGTTGGCCTTTTGCCCCTCGGGTCTCGCCGATTTCGGGATCGCGCCGACGCCCTGCTGGCCGAGCAGCCAGGCCAGCGCGACCGTGCTCGGGCTGGTGCGGTGCTTGGCAGCGATCCCGGCGAGTGTCGCGTTCCCGGCAAGCCTGCCCTGTGCCAGTGGGCAATAGGCAACGACCGGTATCCGGTGGCTCCGGGCGTAGGAGATCAGCTTCGCCTGGTCGAGCAGTGCATGGTACTCGACCTGATCGCAGGCGATCGGTGCGCCGATTTCCTCGACCGCGATTTTCAGCAGCCGGACGGGGAAGTTCGCGACCCCGATGGCTCTGGCGAGACCTTGCTCGCGCACGCTGAGCATTGCTCCGAGCGAGGCAGCGAGGTCCATTTCCGGGGCCGGCCAATGGATCAGGTAGAGATCAACGTAATCGGTGCGGAGCTTCTCGAGGCTTCCGCGGATCGCGTTCCCGATCGCTGGCGGGGTGAGGTTGGTCCACCACACCTTGCTGGTGAGGTGGATCTGGTGACGCGGCACGCCGGAGGCGGCGATGGCTGCACCGACTGCCTCTTCGTTCCCGTAGCTCTCGGCGGTGTCGATGTGGCGGTAGCCGAGAGCGAGTGCGCTCTCGATCGCCTTTTGCCCGGCTTCGCCTTCGAGCCGCCAAGTGCCGAGGCCGAGCCCGGGCAGGGAAATTCCCTCAGCCGCCAGAGTTTCCATGCGTGGGTTCCTGATTCAGCCGGAAGTCGTTCAGCTTGGATCAATCATCGGGGCGAGAAATCGACGATCGCGGCGAAGCCCTCTTCGGTGCCGAGAGCGAGGTACCTGCCGTCCGGGCTCCAGGCCAGGGCCGAGACGGCGTCGCGGCGGGGTCCTGCCACCGGCAGCACGCGTCCTGAATCGATATCGACCGCGAGCACGCGCCCGTCAGAATAGCCGCCGGCCACCACCTCATGCTCGGGATGGCAGGCGACTCGCGCGCAACTGCACCGATCAACACCGGCGAGCTCGAGCGGCGGCTTTCCCATCGGGCCGCCACCGAAGAACGGCCAGACCACGATTGCTTCTGCGCCGCTGGTCGCGAGCCACTTGCCGCGACGGGAGAAGGACAGCGATTCGGTTTTGCCGGGATAGCCGCTCATCTGCATGTGCTTGCCGTCCGGGAGACTCCAGCCGTGCAGCGCATTGTCCTGCATCGCGGTGATCACCGCGTCACCCTCGGGGTGGATCGCGATCGCGATGTGACTGCCCTTCCACTCGAGCGAGCGGGGACGGTCTTCCTTTGCGGCGACAAACCAGAGCGAGGCGCCGTTGTAGTGGCTGGCGGCGATTCGCTTGCCCTTCCTGTCGAAGGCGATGCCGGTTGCCGTCGATGGATGCTCCAGCGTCTTCAGCTTGTTGCCTGTTGCGTCGAAGAGATGCACCTCGCGACCGACCGCGGCGGCGATGGCGCCTGAGCCTTTTTCGCCTGGATGGGCGGCAACATGCTCGACCCAGCGGGACCCGAAGCGGGCGATGTCTTCGACCTCGCCGCCAGCCGAGATCCGGCGGAAGGCGCCGTCGTCCCCGCCGCAGATAAAACCCCTGGCAGCGGCATCCGGGGCCAGCGCGAGGACGACGCCAGCATGTGCGGCGACCGTTCGCCACGGAGCGACCGTCCCCGCTTCGGCGATACGGAGCGAGCCGTCGCCGAGCGCAAAGGCACAGAAACCGCCGGCGCGCTCGAAGGCGGCGGCGACGACGAAGGCATCGAGCGCACGGCCAACGCCCCGTGTCTCGATCAGATCCTGTCCGGCGATATGACCTGCCACCTAGCTCGACTGGCAGGATTCGAAGCCGCGGCGCAATTCCGGGCGGTTGAGATTACGGCCGATGAAAACGATGCGGCTCTTGCGCGGCTCGCCTTCTTTCCATGGCCCGATAAAACCGCCATCCGCCATCATGTGCACGGCCTGGAAGGCGAAGCGCCGATCCTCACCGGCGTAATCGAGGATCCCCTTGGTGCGCAGGAGATCGGGTCCCTTCTCGGCCAGAAGCACGCTGATCCAGGCGTTGAATCGCTCGGGGTCGATCGGCTTCGTGACTTCGAAACTCATCGAGGCGACGTCGTCATCATGCTCATGCGTGTCATCGGTGAGGAAATCGGGCACATCGGCAAGCACGCGATCGAGGTCGAACGCGCCCTGATCGAGCACCTCGCCGATCGGCAGGCCGGCACGCTCCGTGCGGTGGATGCGGGCGAAGCGGTTGATGGCGCGGATCTGACGCTCGACTTCGGCAAGCTCTTCAGGGGTGACGAGATCCGTCTTGTTCAGCACGATCACATCGGCGAAGGCAATCTGGTCGGCTGCCTCGTGGCTGTCGGCGAGGCGCGCCGGCAGGTGCTTGGCATCGACCACGGTGACGATCGCGTCGAGCCGGGTCTTCTGCCGCACGTTGTCATCGACGAAGAAAGTCTGCGCGACCGGGGCCGGATTGGCGAGCCCGGTCGTTTCGATGATGATACCGTCGAACTTTTCGCGCCGTTTCATCAGCCCGCCGACGATGCGGATCAGGTCGCCGCGTACGGTGCAGCAGATGCAGCCGTTGTTCATTTCGAAGACTTCCTCGTCGCCATGGACGACGAGGTCGTTGTCCACGCCCAACTCCCCGAACTCGTTGATCACCACCGCGTAGCGCCGGCCGTGCTGCTCGGAGAGGATGCGGTTGAGCAGGGTAGTCTTGCCCGCGCCGAGATAGCCGGTGAGTACGGTCACGGGCACGGGGGCGGCGCTTTCTGGCATCGTCTTCAACGCTCCATCCGAGGCTAGGGGAAAAACATATAGGGCGAGTGGCCTTGCTCAGCCACCCGTTCGGGTCCGGGCAGGGTCTCGCAATGGAAGGACGGCGCGGGTCTCTGCGAGGCCCCAGCCGAGGAGCAGGAAGAACCAACCCATCAGCGGCATGTCTACGTAGCTGGAGGTCGAGGCGATCGGCCAGATCACGATCAGAGAGGCGATGAAAAGTCCGAGGCGGCGGGCGTCCGGCGGGCGGCCAAGGCCGCGGGCAAGAGCGATCAGCCAGGACAGCGCGAGCGCCGCATAGAGGACGAGTCCAGGCAGGCCGGAGTCGGTTGCCGCCTGGAGATAATGATTGTGTGGATGCAGGTTGCAGATGGCGGCGCCGTGCGAGACGAAGCCGCGACGGTCGTGGCCGGTGACGACGAAGGTGAGGTCGTGGAAATAGCGCGGCTCTCGACAGTCGTCACGGAAACCGTCGAATCCGAGGCCGAGGAGGGGATGCTCGCGGGCGATCACCGCCGCACGGACATAGAGCTCGCCATACTGGCTCTGGCGGAAATGCCCCATCTGATGGGAGAATTTCTCGACCAGGCGGTAGTAGGTGGGCGGCGAGATGACGGCCGAGGCGCCGATCAGGACAAGTGCCAGGACGGCGCCGCCGACCATCAGAGCGCGGAGCCGGGGCATCAGGAGGAAGGTGACGACGAGGCCGAGGCCCATCAGCAGCACCGGCATGCGCTGGCCGATCAGTATCTGCACGGCGATCGCGGCCAGCACGATCAGGACGCCGCCGGCGTGGCGCAGGATTCCCTTCCCTCTCAGCAGCCGGTCCACCGGGGCGAGGACGACCGGAAAGAACAGGCGGGAGAAGGGCGGGCCCGC
>JBOHMK010000141.1:0-9928 GCA_050730115.1 Acetobacteraceae bacterium | reverse complement strand
CAGCACCTCCGAGCCATCACCACCTATCTGGTGTTCCCCTCATGGGACCACCTGCTCGGGACGCTGGCCTTCACCAGACCTCCGCCTCTCGGACCTTGATCATCACCGCCGCTCGGGGCAGCTCAATCTGCCCCTTCGTTACGGCATCGAGGCAAAATGAGAATTGCTGCACACTTTCCGATGCTTCCCCGTTCAGGCGGCGGCCTTCCGGAAATAGCTACGCCCCGCCCCAAGCTGGTTTTGGTAGATTGATCCCTGATGGAGCGCCGGAGGTAATGGCACGCGCACTGGCACGGGGGCCAGCCGCGGCGTGAGCGTGGGCTGGCCGGCGAGCATCCGGCTATCAAACTCAGCGAGCGTCGTGAAATGCAGCAACGGCCATGCATCCGCCGCCGCGACCTCGTAGAGCAGCAACTTTCGTGGCCGATCGGAAGTGTTCAACGCCGAGCCGTGCAGGGCTCGGACATGGTGGAACGACATGTCACCCGCACGCCCGGTCATCGGCACGGCGTGCGCAATCTCGTCGGCGATCTCGTCAGGGTTGATGCAGCCGCAGAACCTGCCATCCTCGCTATGATGGTTCCAGATCTTTCCGTTGTGGCTACCTGGGGTTACCAGAAGCGGTCCATTCTCGAGCGTCATGTCGTCCAGCATGACACCGATCGCCAGCAGGTCGTCGTTGGTGTGGGGATAGAAAGCCCAGTCCTGGTGCCATTCTACCGGCGAGCCGTAATCAGCAGACTTCATGTTGAGCTTCGAGCCATGCAACCGGATATCCTGGCCAAGCAGAGCCTGCAGCACCGCCGTTACCTTGGGCTTTCGCACAACCTGAGCGAACACCTTATGGACCTTATGAGGCGTCTTGATACGGCGCACACGCGGTGCCTGGCGCGTATGGCCAATCTCGAGGTCGTAGATCTCGTTATTCTGGTCCACCTCCGCTGCGCTTGCCACCATCTCGGCGATGACCACGCGGATCGCCTCGAGCTCGGCGGCGTCCAGCAGGCCAGGGACGGCGACGAACCCGTCCCTGCGGTAACGCGCCACGTCTGCTTCTGACATCAGCCTCTTCCCTCCTGAGACGGACGCTCGGTTGCGGAGGTCCCGCCGCACCATCCTTTGTTGGCACAAGCACGAGTATAATGCCGACGTCCCGAGCCTCCAACTCCAGCGGAACAACGTGCACGCCCGAAACTGTTCCAGGGATCACGGCGGCAGGAAAGTGGGGTTCCAACCGGCGTGTTGCGCACGGGTTTTCGGGCTCATGATGGGCCTGCCGCGGGACCGAGGATCGCACGCCACGCGCCTGGGGACGGCGATGTTCCGCGAGCCGCAGCCAGTACTCGGCTGTTCCGAATCGTGGTCTGAGACAGCGCTCGGTACCTGGTGCGGCCGGTTTTCGATACCTCAATCACCGCCGCCGGCGCGGAGGGTTTCGACGCCAGCGGGAAAGCGGCTCCTGAAGGTGCCGGATCGCCGCGAGAACGGCGGGGCTATTTTCTCCTTTCTACGGGATAGAGCAGACCGGCTGAGAGGGTGCATTGGCGTTGCGGCTGGATTTTGCATAATTCCCGTGCTTTCGTCGGGGAAGTCTGGCTGGCCGGAGCGATGGGCGGGCCGTTACAGGGTGGCGGTGGCTGGCGGGGGGAGAGCGGTGCGATATCATCGAACAGCCTGCGGGGGCGCGGTGTGAGCGCGAGTCCGGCCCGGGGCGGACGGCGGGCGGCGGGTGCGGTGCCCCGGGTCCGGGTGGCGCCCGCGCGCATCCAGTCGGTGGCGCGGGCGGCAGCGCTTTTGGAAGGGCTCGCGCATGGCGACTGGGTCGGTCTCGGCGAACTGGCCGCGGCGACCGGGCTCGCCAAGACGACGGCCTTCAGCCTGGTCACCGCGCTGGTCGATACCGGGCTTGCCGAGCGGGACGCAGCGCGCGGCGCCTATCGGTTGGGACTCCGGCATTTCGGCTACGGCAAGGCGGTCGAACGGCGGCTGGAACTCGGCCTGACGGCGCGCCCGGTGTTGCTCGGTCTGCTCGCCGAGACCAATGAGACCGTCAACCTCGCGATTCCGCAGCCGACCGACGCCCTGATCGTAGAGAGCCTGGAAGGTGCACAGGGGGTGCGCGTCACGTCCTATGCCGGCACCCGTGCGCGCTATCACTGCACGGCCTGCGGGCGGGTGCTGTTTGCGCACAAGAGCCTTGCCGAACGGCAGGCGATTTACGCCCTGGGGCCGCTTACCGCGGCAACGGCGCACACCACGACGGCTCCCGAAGCGATTGAGCGGCTGCTCGCGAGGTGCCGCCGGGACGGCTTCGCCGCCGAGCGCGAGGAGAACGAGTTGGGCGCGCATTGCGTCGCCGCGCCGGTGTTCGGACCGGCCGGCGGCGTGATCGCCGCGGTAAGCGTGGCCGGCCCGAAGAGCCGCATGGACTTGCAGCGGATCGAGCGCATCGGCCGATTGCTCAAGGAGCGGCTGGCGCTGATCTTCGACCGGCGCGGCGAGGCGGTGCGGCGCTGAAACTTCAGAGGCGCCTGAGTGCCGTGCGCACGGCTTGCAGCGTCTGATCGATGACGCCGGCGTCGTGCACGCTCGAGAGGAACCAGGCGCCGCGCTCGAGTGCGCGGACGCCCGAGCCGAGCAGGGCGGTCGTGAAGGCGACATAGCGCGCGCGATCCATCGCCAGAAGGTCGCGCCAGTTCCGCGCTGGGCGCTGCAATCCGAAGGCGACGTGAAAGACGGTGCCGAAGCCGGTGACCACGGCCGGCACGGCGGCGTCGGCGAAGGCGCCCCGGAGACCGTCCATCAGACGCTCGCCCTGGGCCGCGATCGCGGCATGAAAGCCCGGGCGGCTTACCGCCTGCAAGGTCGCGACGGTGGCGGCCATGGCCGGCGGTTGAGCGTTGTAGGTGCCGCCGTGCAGCACCCTTCCGGTAGCGAAAAGATCAAGCAGGTCGGCACGGCCGGCGATGGCGGCGACGGGGAAGCCGTTGGCGATCGCCTTGGCGAAGGTCGCGAGGTGGGGCGTGACGCCGAAATAGGCCTGGGCACCGCCGGGGGCGAGGCGGAACCCGGTGATCGTTTCGTCGAAGATCAGGAGCGTGCCATTCGCCTCGCAGGCGCGCCGGGCGCCGACGAGGTAGCCTTCGGCCGGGGCGATCGCGCCAGCGTTGCACATCGCCGGTTCCATGATGACCGCGGCGATGTCGCCGGCGGCGAGCCGCCCTTCGAGCAGGGCGAGGTCGTTCCATGGCAGTACTGCGATCCCCACCGCCGTGGCAAGATCCTGCCCCAGGCTTCCGGGGACCGCGTTCGGCCCGTCGAGCCGGCCGGCCTCCTGCAGGCCGGGAGCGGTCGAGAACAGGATATTGTCCATCCAGCCGTGATAATGCCCTTCGAACTTGACGATCCGCGTGCGCCCCGTGGCGGCGCGGGCGAGACGGATCGCGGCTTGCACTGCCTCGCTGCCGGAGGAGGCGAAACGCACACGCTCGGCGCAGGGCACGAGCGCGCAGAGCCGGGACGCCGCCTCGAATTCGATTTCGCTCTGACCGGCGTAGAGAATGCCGCGGCCGAGCTCGGCCACCACCGCGTCGCGGACCGATTGCGGGGTGTGGCCGAGGATCATCGGCCCCATGCCGAGATAGTAATCGATCAGGCGGTTGCCGTCCGCATCGTAGAGGTAGGGGCCCGAGGCATGGGTGAAGACGAGCGGCGTCGGCTGCACGCCCTGGCGGAAATTGCTGCTGACGCCGCCGGCGAGCCAGGCGCGCGCCGCGGCACTGCGCGCGCGGGAATTTTCGAAGCGAAGATCGGAGGAAGGAGCGTCATTCACGGTTGGATCAATCCTGCATCGAGGGGAAAAATCGGCCGGCGGAGCCGGGTGTAAGGGAGCGCCGTGAGATCGGAGGTGCAAGGGCCGCGGGTTCTGAGGGTGTAGCTCGCCGCGGCGATCGGGTCGTAGGCGCGGCGATGCGCGACCGCGGCCTTGACCACGATCAGCTTGAAGCGAGCCGGCTCAACCCCCTGGCTGCGCCACTGGCCGAGATCGAAGGGCGCCGTCTTCCGCGTGTTGAGGAGGATCGTGAGGCCGCGATGGCGGACCACCGCGGAGGGCCCCATGTCGATGGCAACGCCGCTCGACGCTGCGGCATGGCTCTGCCGGTCCTCGAGCGTGAAGCGTCCGTCACCGCGGCTGACGAGCGTGACATCGAGAGAGACCGGGCCGGGATCGAAACGGCTGCCGCGGCCGCCGAGCGCGAGGATGCGGCTTTCTCCGGGCCTCGCACCGGCGAGCGCTGCGACGGCAGCGGCATCGGCGAGGACGATGCCAGCATCCGCAGTGTCATGACGGAGGAGGGCGCGGAGGAGATCGGTGCAGTCCCCGGGGGCACCGCCGCCGATATTGTCGGCGGGCTCGACCAGGAGCACGGGGCCTTTGCTGACGGGAAGGATGCGACTGATGAGCTCGTCGGGGTCGGCCTCGACGGGAAGCCCGTGGTGGCGGTTCTGCCAGGCGATTGCGGCCAGCCGCTCCAGCGCGCGATCGGCGGCAGGGGTGTCGTGGGCAACGGCGGAAAAGGCCATCCCGGCATCAGGAGAATCGGCGAAGGAAAATCCGCCGACGACGTTGACGGCGAGGATCCCGGGCTCTTTCTCGGCGTCGCGGGCGGCTGCTTCGAGCGCCCGCATCGGCAGGTCTCCGGTTCCCGTTCCGGTCGGGGGCAGGATCATCGGGACCTTGCGGTAGCGCATGTGCGGGCGGTGCCGTTCGCGTAGGCACCGGGCGAGCAGGCGGGCGGAGCGGACGGCGGTCGCGCGGGCGTCGATATGCGGGTTCTCGCGGTAGCAGACGAGACCGTCGGCGAGCGCGCACATCCGCGGGCTCAGATTGGCGTGCAGATCGAAGGCGCCGAAAATGGGCAGTTCCGCGGCACCCCTGACCGCGCGCAGGCGGGCGAGCAGGGTGCCTTCGACGTCGCGGTCGGACACGGTGATCATGGCGCCGTGCAGGCCGAGCCAGATGGCGTCGAGCCCGCCCGCGAGTGCCTCCCTGAGGCCGGCCTCAAGCGCCGCCGAGAAGGATTCGAATACGGAATCTTCGACCGGGCCGGAGGGCGTCGCGGCATAATCGACGACCGGGACGACCGTGAAGCCCTCCGCGGCAGCGACCTCGAGAAACCCGTCGATCACGGAGGCGTCCCCGGCGCGGGCGAGGATTTCGGGCCCGCTCCGGATGCGGAAGGCGCCGGCGCCGGTCGTCGCATCGACGAAGCAATGGGTTTCGTGGAAGAGGCTGGCCAGGAGGACGCGCGGCATGCGCCTTGATCCTACGATTTAGAACGAAACAAATTTCGAGCCTGGTGAGTGGTGTTGACAGGGAACATCGCATGGCGCTTATCATCGCGCTTCATCGTGCTTATCATGGGGCTTGTTACGGTGCAAGGCTGGCCCGGCAGTTCGACATCGTAAAACGAGAAAAGCCCTCCGGAGGGAACCGGAATGCGCATCTTCGCTGCATCGCTGGCGAGTGAGACCAACACGTTCGCTTCGCTGCCGACCGGCCGGCGGGCGTTCGAGCGGGCGCTTTATTGTCCCCCCGGGACGCATCCGGCATGGCCGACGCTCTGCAGCGCGCCGATCATCGCGGCGCGCAGGCTGGCGGCGGCGGGGCATACGATCATCGAGGGGACGACGGCGTGGGCCGAGCCGGCCGGCCGGATCGCACGGTCGGCCTACGAATCGCTGCGCGACGAGATCCTCGGGCAGCTCTCCGCCGCGCTGCCGATCGATATCGCGCTGTTCGGGCTGCACGGCGCGATGGTCGCGGACGGCTACGACGACTGCGAGGGCGATCTCCTGCTGCGGGCGCGCGCGATCGCGCCGGGGGCGGTGATCGGTGCAGAGCTCGATCTGCACGCGCATCTGAGCGAGGCGATGGTCGGGGCGGCGGATCTGATCGTGGCGTTCAAGGAGTTCCCACACACCGATTTTCTTGCCCGCGCCGAAGACTTGGCGCGGCTTCTCGTGGCGAGCGCGGAAGGGCGGGTCAGGCCGGTGGCGGCGCTCTTCGATCTGAGGAAGATCGGGGGCTACATGACGAGCCGCGAGCCCGGGCGTTCCTTCACCGACCGCCTCCTGGCACGGGAGGGGCGGGAGGGCATTCTCTCGATCAGCGTGATCCACGGCTTTCAGGCGGCGGATGTCGCGGATGTCGGGATGAAGATTCTGGTCTACGCGGATGGCGATGTCGGGAGCGCAGAGCGGCTGGCGGAGGGGCTGGCACGGGAAATCCTGAGCTGGCCGGAGGCGACGGCAACGCCGCATCTGAAGCCGGAGGCGGCGCTCGCGGCGGCGCTCGCCATTCCAGGGTGCCCGGTCGTGCTGGCGGACCGGTGGGACAATCCGGGCGGGGGCGTCGCCGGCGATTCAACGGTGCTGCTCGGGGCGCTGCTGGCGCGACCGGAGATTCCGGCGGCGATCGGGGCGCTCTGGGATCCGGTTGCGGTCGAGCTCTGTCATGCGGCCGGGACCGGGGCGGCGCTCGATCTTCGATTCTGCGGCAAAGCGACGCCGCAATCGGGCGTGCCGGTGGATGCGCGTGTCGAGGTGCGCGCAGTCACGGAGGAGCTTGTCATTCCGTTCCGGGAGAGCCGGGTCTCTCTCGGCGCCGCGACGCGGATCGGCATCGGCGCGCTCGACGTCGTGCTGGCGAGCACGCGGGCGCAGACCTTTTCGCCGGAGGCCTTCACCCGCCTCGGGATCCGGCTGGAGGAGAAGAAGGTGGTGGCGGTCAAGTCCTCGAATCACTTCCACGCTGCGTTCCGACCGATTGCGGCGGAGGTCTTTTATGTGGACAGCGGCGGGCCGTATCCCTCGGATCCGCTGAAGATTCCCTATCGGAAGCTGCGCCGTCCGATCGCGCCCCTGGATGCGGAGCCGGTCAGCGGGCGCGGTCTTGTTGCGATCACTTCCGGCAAGCGGATGCGCCTGCCCGGGCGGGAACGCGCGGCGGTGAGCGATGGCTAATAGCTCGATTCCGCCGAGCCCGACGCTGGATCGGCTCGGGCTTCGGAGCCTGATCAACGCCAGCTCGTGGCTCACCCGCCTCGGCGGCAGCCTGATGGCGCCGGAGGTGCTGGCGGCGATGCAGGACGTTTCCGGGCACTTCGTGGACATGGCGGCGCTCAATCGGGTGGCGGGAGATCGCCTCGCCAAGGCGACCGGCGCCGAGGCCGGGCTGGTGACGGCCGGCGCCTCGGCGGCGCTGGTGCTCGAGGCGGCGGCGTGTCTCACGGGCAGCGATCCCAAGGCGGCGCTGCAACTGCCCGAGGCGGCGCCGGAGCGGCGGGAGATCGTCATCCAGAAGGCGCATCGCAATCGCTACGACGGGGCCTGGCGCCTGGCCGGGGCGCGGCTGGTCGAGATCGGTATTGCGCGCGGCACGGCGCTCTGGGAGCTCGAGCGGGCGATCGGCCCGACGACCGCGGCGGTCGCGTTCGTCGAGGCGCCGTTCCTGGCGCAGCCGCTGGCGCTTGGCGATGTCATTCGGGTGGCGCACGGGCAAGGCGTTCCGGTGATCGTCGATGCGGCGGCGGAAGTGCCGCCGGCAGAGAATCTCCGCCGGCACATCCTGGCCGGCGCCGACCTCGTCGCGTTCAGCGGCGGCAAGGGGATCGGAGGCCCGCAGGCTTCCGGGATCCTCGCCGGGCGGCGGTCGCTGATCGAGGCGGCCTGGCTGCACGCGCTCAATTATGAGAGCCCGCATGCCGGGATCGGCCGGCCGATGAAGGCGAGCAAGGAGAGCATCGTGGGCCTTCTGGTGGCGCTCGAGCGCTTTCTCGGCCGCGACCACGCGGCGGATCGGGTCCGCTGGCGGGCGATGGCCGCGCATGTCGTTTCTGAATTGCAAGGGATTCCCGGAATCCGGGTGTGGTCGGAGGAAGCCGGCCGGCAGGGGCCGCAGGCGATCATCGAGCTCTCGCCCGGGCGCGACGCCGGGGCGCTGATCGAAGCGCTCGCCGCCGGCGATCCGCCGATCGCGATCACGGAAGGAGCGAAGCCCGGCGAATTGCCGGTGGTGATGGTGACGCTGCGCGACGGCGAAGAGCGGATCGTGGCGGAGCGGCTGCGGGCGGCGGTGGCGCCAGGCGGGGCCGGCGCCGGCGGGGGGCGCGGTGGTTCTACATCGTAGGATGATGGATCCGGCTTGTGCCGGCGAGGGCGGCCGGTATCATCAATCGCCGACGCTTCGGATGGCGAGCGGCGGGGGAAGGCCGGATGCGGTTTGCGGGATGCGGCCCAGCGCGTTCTACCATGTGAACGCGGTGGACAGGCGTGAATGAGCGGCGGGGCGCGATGAGGCAGGCCCGGCCGGACGCCGGAGGGTGAGGTAGCGATGCGGGTGGCGATCGGGAGGCTCTCCCAGGAATCCAATACGTTCGTTCCGTTCAAGAGCACCCTCGCCACGTTCGAGGCGAACGGCTTTTACCGCGGCGAGGCGATGCTCGAGGCGTACGGGAAGGCGCGCATTGCGGTGCCTGCATTCATCGATGTGCTGAAGGGCGCGGGGGCGGAGATCGTGCCGCTGCTGGCGACACAGGCCGGAGCGAGCGGGCCGGTCGAGCGCGCCAGCTTCGATCTGATGGTGAACGAGATGGCCCTGCGGCTCAGCCGGGCGGGACCGGTCGACGCCGTGCTGCTCGCGCTGCACGGCGCACTGGTGGTCGAGGACGAGCCGGACGGCGATGCGGAGATCATCGCCCGTGTCAGGAGCGTGCTGCCCCAGGGGACGCCGATCGGCGTGGCGCTGGATCTGCACGGGCATATCACGCCGAAGATGCTGCAGCCGGACGTGTTCTATATCGGTTATCGCGAATATCCGCACATCGATATCTACGAGACCGGAGAACGCGTGGCGCAGCAGATGCTTGGCGTGCTCGCGGGCGGGGTCAGGCCGGTGATGGCGATGGCGAAGCGGCCGCTCCTGGTGAGCCCGGTCAAGGCGCGCACCACGGTAGCACCGCTCGATCGGATCGTGGCCGAGGCGCGGCGGCTGGAGGGAGATGGCGGCATCCTGCATGCGAGTCTGTTTCCGGTGCAGCCGTGGCTGGATATTCCCGATCTCGGCTTTGCCGTCCTCGTCTGCGCGGACGGCGATGTTGCAGCAGCGGAACGGACTGCCGAGCATCTCGCTGATCTGGCCTGGGCGGCCCGAGACGAGTTCGAGCCGGATCTCGTGCCGCTCGGGGAGGCGATCCGGATCGGGCTCGCGGGCGAAGGCCTGACGGTGGTGGGCGATGTCGGCGATGCGCCGAGCGGCGGCACGATGGCCGAGCACACCGGTGTGCTGTGCGCCCTGCTGGCGGCAGGGGCCGAGCGGGCGGGGCGGCTTACGTATCTCACGCTCTGCGACGCGGAGGCGGCGGCGCAGGCGGCGGCGGCCGGACCCGGGCACGAGGTCACGCTGGCGCTCGGCCATAAGCGCGCCCGGGAAGGCATGCCGCTGACGGTCAGCGGCACGGTGAAGTGCATCACCGACGGGCGGTTCGTCATGGGCGACGCCGGGGCACGCGGGAGCGAGATGGCGCTCGGCCTCTGTGCGGTGCTCGCGATCGGGGATCTGCGCGTCGCGATCCGTTCGGTGCCCGCCAACGAATGGGATACCGGCACCTTCACCTCGGTCGGGCTCGATCTTCGCCGTGCGGCGCTCGCGTTCGTGAAGTCGCCGTCGCACTATCGGGTTTCCTACGCCCCGCTGGCGGCGCGTGTCCTCGCCGCCGACACTCCGGGCGCGACCTGCGGCAATATGCGCAAGCTCAGGTTCACGCGGGTGACGCGCCCGCTCTATCCACTCGATATCGTCAACGCTGACCCCGAAGGTCGGAAAGCGGCAAGGGAGGCACGAGCATGAAGATCGGACGGCGCGGGT
>JBOHMK010000140.1:0-7856 GCA_050730115.1 Acetobacteraceae bacterium | reverse complement strand
CGAGACCAGCACCTTGCGCGCGCCGGCGGCGAGCAACGAAGCCGCCGCTTCGCGGTTGGTGAAGAGGCCGGTACACTCGAGAGCGACATCCACGTCGCCGAACGGCAGCTTCGTCGGATCGCGTTCCGCGGAGATCCGGATCGGCCCGTAATGACGGTTGCCGAGACGAATCTCCATCGACTGGCCGTTGACGATGACTTGGCCAGGGAACCGGCCATGCACGCTGTCGTAGCGGAACAGATGCGCATTCGCATCCGCGCTGCCGAGATCGTTGATCGCGACGGGGCGGACATCCTCGCGCCCGCTTTCTGCGATCGCGCGCAGCACGAGCCGCCCGATGCGCCCGAAGCCGTTGATTCCGACCCTGACGGCCATCCGTCACTCCCTTGCTTCGAGTGTGCTGATTTTTATCGTCTCGATCCTGGTACCACGAGTTTGCTGAAAAGCCAGGGCAAGGGCTCCGCCAGGAAAATATGCGGGGCTCTGCCCCGCGCGCGGCCATTGGCAAGCCTTTGGAATCCCTTCTTTTGAAGTTCGTGGGTCTGGGGCCTCAGGCCCCAGCCGGTCAAGGGCGGAGCCCTTGCCCTGGCTTTTCAGCAAACTGCCAGCCGTTCCCGGACCACCGCAGCCACGTGCTCAGCGGTGATGCCGAAATGCCGGTAAAGCACCTCCGCCGGCGCCGAGGCGCCGAAGCCCCGCATGCCGATGAAGATGCCCGCCGCCCCGAGCCAGCGTTCCCAGCCGAAGCCGTCTGCCGCCTCGACGCCGACGCGAAGCTCCGCGCCAAGGACTGCCTCGCGGTAGGACGCCGACTGGGCGGCGAACAATTTCCAGCACGGAAGCGAAACGACAGCAACCCCGGTCCCCTCCGCCTCCAGCGCTTCCCGGGCGGCGAGCGCGATCGCCACTTCCGAGCCGCTGGCGATCAGTGTGGCGCGCCGGGGATGGCCGGCTTCGGCCAGCAGATAGCCGCCGCGGGCGCACCGATTGTCCTCGGCTTTGGTCCTCAGCGCCGGCACCGCCTGGCGGCTCAGCGCCAGCGCGTTCGGCCCGTCCGTGCGTCGGAGCGCCAGTTCCCAGCACTCCGCGGTTTCCACCGCGTCGGCCGGCCGGAATACGTACAAATTCGGGATCGCCCGCAAGCTTGCCAGATGCTCGACCGGCTGATGAGTGGGCCCGTCCTCGCCGAGGCCGATCGAATCGTGAGTGAGCACATGGATCACCCGCGCCCGCATCAGCGCCGCGATTCGAAGCGCCGGCCTGAGATAATCGCTGAAGGTGAGGAAAGTGCCGCCGTACGGCACGATCCCGCCGTGCCGGGCCATGCCGTTCATCGCCGCGGCCATGCCGTGCTCGCGAACACCATAATGAATATATCGCCCGCCGTAGCTTCCGGCCGCTACCTCCGCCATGCCGGAGGCCTTGGTGAGGTTCGATCCGGTGAGATCGGCCGACCCGCCGACCAGCTCCGGCATCAGCGGCGCGATCGCGTCGAGCACCTGGTGGCTGGCCGCTCGGGTGGCAATCTTCGGCCGCGCAGCCGCAAGCTGCTCCTTCAGCGCCTTGAGCGCCGCGGTCAACCCCTCCGGCAGCCGGCCCGCCACCACCCGCTGGAACTCGTCACGCAGCGGATGATGCGCGAGCCGCCTGAGCCAAGCCCTCCTCGCCGGGGCAGCGCGCGATCCGGCGCGCCGCCAAGCGAGCGCAATCTCTTCCGGAACCTCAAACGGCGCCGCACTCCATCCGAGCGCGACCTTGGTCGCCGCCGCCTCGTCCGGGCCGAACGCCCCGCTATGCACCGCCGCAGTGCCGGCCTTGTGCGGAGCACCGAAGCCGATCACGGTGCGGCAGGCAATGAGACTCGGCCGATGCGAGCGCCCGGCCGAGGAAAGGGCGGCGGCGACCGCAGCCACATCATGCCCGTCCACTCGCTTGACGTTCCAGCCCAGCGCCGCGAACCGTTTCAACGGATCGTCCGAGTAGGCGAGACGCGTCGGCCCGTCGATCGAGACCGAGTTGTCGTCATAGAGCACGCTTAGCCGCTCGAGGCGGAGATGACCGGCGAGGGACGCGGCCTCGTGGCTGATGCCCTCCATCAGATCGCCGTCGGAGGCGATCACGAAGGTGCGGTGATCGACCAGGCTCTTGCCGAAGCGCGCCGCCATCAGGCGCTCGGCCAGCGCCATCCCGACGGCGGCTCCGAGCCCCTGGCCGAGCGGCCCGGTCGTAGTCTCGATCGCCGGATGAAGTTCGGTCTCCGGATGACCGGCGGCCGGAGAATCGAGCTGGCGGAAGCGGCGGAGCGCCTCCGTATCCATTCCCGAGAAGCCGGTGAGGTGGAGCAACGCATAGAGGAGCATGCAGCCGTGACCGGCCGAAAGCACGAAGCGGTCACGGTCGGGCCAACGTGCGTCGGCGGCGTCGAACTTCAGGAACCGCGTCCAGAGCACGGTCGCCGCGTCGGCCATGCCGAGCGGCAGACCCGGGTGGCCGGATTTCGCGGCTTCCACCGCATCGATTGTGAGTGCCCTGATTGCGTTCGCGAGGCGCCGTTCGCTCGCCGGCGGGCCGGCCGGCCGCTCTCGTTCTGCTGCCTCTGCCACTCTGTCCATCGGCTCTCCTGCCCGCCGCGCATTTAGCGGCCGGGCAACAGGCGGGCAACCCCGAGGGGCGCGACCCGCCGCCTTGGCGGACTACGGAAGCGCGAGAAAATCCGCCGGACCCAGAATCGGAATCCCGCGCCACGGGTGCATCGCGAGCAGGTGGCGCGCATCGCTGCTCACGATGACATCCGCCCCGCCGGCGGCGCTCGACGTCAACGAACCGATCAAACTTGGGCCGGAAGATGACGTCCCGATATTCGTCTTCTACGGCCCGCGAGAGAAGCAGCCGGTTCGGAGCACGCACGGCGCGCAACAATGCCTGCTCCGGATGACTGTCCACCTTGAGTGCTGCGGAGATGAAAGCCGAGGCGTCGAAGACAACGATCAAACCTTGCGCTCGACCCGCCAAGCCTCAAGCTCGGCGTCGATTTCGCCATTCGTCAGGCCGCTCGCCCGCGCCTCCCGCTTCGCTTCGCCGATCGCCGCCGCAAGCAGTCCACGGATACGCTCATCCCGCAGCAGCCCGCTCAGATAGCGGCCCGCAGCTTCCCGTCGTGCGGGGCTGTCGAGCAGCCTGGCAGCCTCGGCGTCGAGCGGCAGTGTCACTTCAATCGTGGTGTCCATTCAGCCGCCGATATAGCACGCCGAATGAGACCAAGCAGGCATTTCGGCTGAGCTTGGTCTCTGTCGATCGGCTCTCCTGCCCGCGGCGCATTTAGCGGCCGCGGGCAACAGGCGGGCAACCCCGAGGGACCTCCGCGGGAGGCGGAAGGCCGCTACCGGCGCCTCTCCGCCGGTAGCGTTCCGGCGTCTCTGAGCCCCTTGATCTCGGCGTCCTTGTAGCCGTGCTCGGAAAGCACCTCGGCGGTGTGCTCGGCGAAGCCCGGCGGAGGCCGGCGCACTCCACCCGGGGTGCGGGAGAGCTTGATGGGTGTGGCGAGCCCGCGATAGGCGCCGAGCGTCGCCACCATGCCACGCGCCGCCGCCTGCGGCGCCGCCGTCGCCTCGTCCACCCCGAGCACCGGCCCGACCGGCAGCCCGGCGCGGATCAGCCGGGCGGCGAGCGCGTGTCCGTCCTGATCGGCAAAGGCGCGCGCCAGCTCCGCCGAAAGCGCGCCCCGATTTGCAACCCGCGCCGCATTGTTGAGAAAGCGCTGATCGGTGGCCAGTTCCGGCCGCCCGATCTCGCGGCTCAGTTTGGCGAACTGGCCGTCATTGCCGATGCCCACGAAGATCTCGCACGTCTTGGTCGGGAACTTGTCGTAGGGCGAGATGTTCGGATGTGCATTGCCGAGCGGCACCGGCCGCCGCCCGCTCAGGAAGAAGTTGGCAGCCTGCGGATGCAAGAGGGCCATGCCGCAGTCATGCAGTGTCATGTCGAGGAACTGCCCGAGCCCCGAGCGCTGCCGCTCGATCAGCGCCATCAGGATGCCGATCGCCGAATAGAGCCCAGTCGCCAGATCCACAACCGGCGTGCCGAGCCGAAGCGGCCCGGTTGTCGGATCGCCGTTCACGCTCATCAGCCCGGTCATCGCCTGGATGATCGCATCATAGCCCGGCATCCCGCCGAGCGGCCCCGAAGCCCCGAAGCCCGAAATGCGGCAATGCACGAGCCGCGGAAAGCGCGGCGCGAGGTCGGCCGCATAGCCGAGGTTCCAGCGTTCCATCGCTCCCGGCTTGAAATTCTCGACCAGCACGTCCGCACCCTCGAGCAGAGCGAGCAGCACCGAGCGGCCTTCCTTAGTGGCGAGGTCGAGACCGACCGAGCGCTTGTTGCGGTTGACGCCAATGAAGTAGCTCGCGGTCTGCGTCTCGCCGTTCCCGGTGAAGGGCGGACCCCAGTCGCGGGTCTCGTCGCCTTGCGGCGGCTCGAGCTTGATCACGTCGGCACCGTGATCGGCCAGGACCATGGTGCAGAACGGCCCGCCCAGGACGCGGGAGAGATCGATCACCTTGAGCCCGGCGAGCGCGCCCGCCGACGCCTCGGCCCGGGCCGCCTGAGTGCCCTCCATCAAGCGCTCCTCAGAACCGGCGCCGCAGGCCAGAATTTTTCGGCAAAAGCCGGGTAGGTCGGCGCCATCACCGCCGCCACCGGGCCGCGCAGCAACTTAAGCCACTCGGGAGCGGGATCCGCTGTCTCCGGAAGCGGTGCTGCGAGGTCGTAATCGAACCCGGTCGCCGCCCGCACGCTCTCCCTGCTCTCACCCGGATGCACCGAAACCAAAGTGAAGCGCGCGCGCTCGGGCGAGAACGCGAATACCGCCCGCCCGGTCACCAGGGCTTCGGCGTGGCCGCGGCGGAACACCCCCGGTGGCGAGGTCCCCGGCGCCGAGACGTAAGCAACCTTCGAGACCAGCACGCGCGGCGAATGCTCGGACCGATAGAGGATGGTGCGTGGCACCATCATGTACATGAAGGCCGAGCCGAAGCTTCCCGGGAACCTCACCGTCCGGCCCGGCCATTCGCCAATGCCGATCAGGTTGATGTTTCCGGCGCCGTCGATTTCCCCCCCGCCCAGGAAGAAGAGATCGATCCGGCCTTCGGCCGTGAGATCGAACAGCTCTCCGGTGCCGTTGGTGAACGGATTGGCCCGCCGCTGATTGAGCACCGAGACCCGGAGCTCGCTGTTCAGCGCACGCGCGAGATAGGAGGCCGCCGCTGGGATCGGGCTCGCGTTGCCGATCGCCACGTGCCGCGCCGGTGGCTTCACCGGGTCGAGGATCAGCCGCGTGATCGCCCCGATCAGCCGTTCCTCAGGCAGAACGTCACTCATTCCGCGGCCGCAGCCGGCGGCCGCAGCACGTAGCGCGCGAGATAGGCGTGGAATCCCTCCTCGCTCCGCGCCAGCCGCGCGTATTCGCGGAAATGCTCGCTATCATCGGGATATTCGTCGAGCAGGCCGGCCGGCCACGCGCCATGCTCGGCGACCGCCACCGCCTCGATATAGAGGCCGCTGATCACACCCGGCGCCAGCCGTTCGTCCTCGATCAGATTGTGCCCGGCGATCCGCTCCACCGTCACCAGCGTCCGCTTCGCGGCGTGCGCCATCGCCGCCAGTTCGTGGTGCCGCCCGACCCAGACATTGCCTTCCCGGTCGGCAAGGGCCGCGTGGAAGACGGCGATGTCGGGTGCGAGCGCGGGTACCAGCAAAATCGGATCACCGTTCGCGAACGGATTGTCGATCACCCGCCAGTCCGGCCGGTGTGCGATCAGATCGCTCCCCAGCACGCCGCGGAGCGGCATAAACGGAATGCCTCTGGCCGCCGCCTCGAGCATCGCATGCATTGCCGGGCAGGTCGCATCCTGCATCCGGAGCGTTCCTGCCTTGACGGCGCGCGTGAAACAAGGTGCCGAGCCTGCTTCATCGAGGCTGACGGCGCTGGAATGGACTTCGGCGACGCACCCGGCGCCGATCAGCAGATCGGTCGCATAACCAGAGACCGGCACGCCCACGAGCCGGAGCCCGCGCACCCCCTGGCGCACCAGCGCACGCGCAAAGGCTGCCGCGGTGGCCGAATTGTCAGGCGGGATCGCGACCATCGCCCCGGCGGGCACGGAGGCCGCCAGCCGGTCGAGTTCGAGGATGCGCATCGGGCTTCCTGCTGGCTTTATGCTGCCCTTTTTACTCCCGGCGCCGCGCGCCCGGCTATCCCCTCATCCCGTCTGCGCCCCGCTCTCGCCAGGGACCGCAATCTCGCCGATCATCGGCTCGCATCGCCAGGGAGCGATCGGGATGCAGCGCGAGGATCTGGTGTTCGCCGGCTATTGCGACTGGGCGGGCCTGGTTCGCGGCAAGGCCTTCCCGGTCGCCGATACGATGGCGCGTCTGAAACGCGGCATCGGCCTCACCCACTCGAACATCATGATGTCCTGTTTCGGGCCCATCATGACGACCCCCTTCGGCACCACCGGCGATCTTCTGATCCGCCCTGACCCGGCCGCGCAGGTCGCGGTGCCATTCGACGACGGCACCGCCGAGCGTTTCTATCTCGGCGATCTGCAGAATACCGATGGCAGCCCCTGGGAGTGCTGTCCGCGTGGCTTCCTCAAGCGGGCGATCGCCGCGCTCGCCGCCTTCAAGCTCAGCCTGCACGCGAGCTTCGAGCAGGAGTTCGTCTATACCGGCGTCGAGGATCGACCGGGCGCGAGCTACGCGCTTGATGCGTTCCGCCGTCAGGGCGCGTTCGGCGAATCGCTGATCGGCGCGCTCAGCGCCGCCGGTCTCGCTCCGGACAGCTTTCTCCCCGAATACGGCGCACGCCAGTTCGAGGTGACGATCGCGCGCGAGCCGGCGCTGCGTGCTGCCGATCGCGCCGTCATCGCCCGCGAACTGGTGCGGGGGGTCGCCTTTCGCCTCGGCCATCGTGCCATTCTTGCCCCGATGCTCGAGCCCGGCGGCATCGGCAACGGCACGCACATCCATATGAGCCTGTGGGAAGGAGAGACACCGGTCACCTACGACGCCGCAGAGCCTTACGGCGTGAGCGCCGGCGCCGCCCCGTTCTTCGCCGGCATCCTCGCGCACATGCCGGCGATCGCCGCCTTCTCGGCTCCGTCCGTCGTCTCCTATGACCGGCTCACCCCCGGCCGCTGGGCGCCGGTTGCCGCCAACCTGGCGGTGCAGGACCGCGGCGCCGCGTTGCGGGTCTCTCCGATCTTTGCCACCGCCGGGGAATCGGCGGCACAGCAGTTCAATCTCGAGTTTCGCGTCGCCGATGCCGCGTCGTGCCCCTATCTCGCATTGGGTGCATTGATCCAGGCCGGTGTGCACGGATTGACGCAGCAGTTGACCCTACCCGCTCAGGATGCCGCGGCGGACCTTTTGCCCCGCAGCCTTGAAGAGGCACTCACGGCGTTGCAGAGAGACGAAGAAGCGGGCCGTTGGTGGAGCGAGACTGCGATGACCGCCTATCTCGCCTTCAAACGGGCGGAGATCGGCTCTCTTGCCGAAGTTTCCGCGAGCGAGATCTGCGGCCGCTACGCGGCCGTGTACTGAACCTCCGATGGCGCCTCTGCCGCTGCTGGCCCCGGATGAGCCTGAGCCCGTCTCTCTACGCCGGCCCCACGGGCGAAGTGCGTTCCTCTTCACCGCCGATCATGCCGGGCGACGAATCCCACGTGCGCTCGGCACTCTCGGTCTCCCGGCCCGGGAGCGGAGCCGCCATATCGCCTGGGACATCGGAATTGCCGGCGTCACACGCCGGCTTGCCGCGACCCTCGACGCCACTCTCGTGCTGCAGCGCTATTCGCGCC
>JBOHMK010000139.1:0-8623 GCA_050730115.1 Acetobacteraceae bacterium | reverse complement strand
GTTCGGCGGGCACCGCGGCCAGCGCCGCGCGGGTGATCTCCGCCTGATAGGCGCCTTCGTTCAGGCTGAGCGCGATCCACGCCGCGAGGAAGGGCGTGAACCAGTGCTCGCGGAATATCGGTAAGATCTGCGGCAACGCATTCCACACGAAGAGGAGCTGGAGCAGAGTCGGTGCGCCGCGAAAGAACCAGATGTAGGTCATCGCGCAGGCGCGCAGGGGACCCTGCCTGCGCGCATTGATCAGGGCGAGAACGAGCCCGAGCATGATCCCGGTTGCGTGGGAGACGATGGTCAGCGCCAGCGAGATCAGCGCACCCTGGAAAATCGGCCAGGAGATGAGGGCGGTCCAGAAGACGTGCGCATCGAAGCTCATCGTCTTCTGCGCCTGCGAGGCCGCTCAGGTCAGTTGAGCGGCGCGGTCGCGTCCGCTGCCGGCAGATGCCACTTCGCCGCCAGTTGCCTGATGACGCCATCCTCGCGGAGCCTGGCGACGTCGCTTGCAATCAGCGCCATATCGGCCGGGTTTTTCCGGAAGTAGATGCCGAAGGAATCGGTCGGTGGATAGGCGTATGCGATCTTGAACTTGCCGGGCTGCACCACGGCCCGGTAGGCCGCCTCGGTATCCTGGCTGATGCCGGCCTGAGCGCGGCCGGTGAGCAGTTGCTCGGCGACGGCAGTCCCCTTCGGATAGGCCTGGATGGTGAGTGGGGGCTTGCCGGCGGCGGCAAGCTTTTTGGCCAGGGTGCGCGCCCGCTGCTCATAGATGGTGCCTGACTGCACGGCCAGCACCTTACCGGCGAGATCGTCGGGCCCGTGCACCGAATTGTTGCCGGCCCGCACCATCAGCACCATCGATGATCTGAGATAAGGCACGGCATCGAACACCTTGGTCCGCGCCGGGCTCACGAACATGCCACTGATCACGAAGTCGCAACGTCCGCCGCCGAGCCCCGGCAGCAGCCCGGTGAACTCCAGCGTCTGCACCGTGAGCTTCGCGCCCCAGGCCTTGGCCAGCGCGGCGCCGAGATCGATGTCGAAGCCGACGGGGGCCTTGTCACCCGGGTGAATGTACATCTCCATCGGCGGATAGGTGGGATCGACGCACATCGTGACCTGCCCGCCATGAACGAAGGACGGTGCCGCGGCATGCGCCGCCATCGGCAACGCGACCAGCATCATTGCCAGAGGAATCACCGACGAGGTGAGCCACCGGAAGGGTGACATGCGAATCCTCCTTTGACGTTCTGCAAAGCCCCAACCCGTCGATCATAGAGAGATCGGCGCCGCCGTTCCAGAAAACCCGGCGGTTGTCAGCGGCTCCGCGGTCGGCGCCCCGGCGAGGAGGAAGAAGCGGCGGAAGGAGAGGAAGGTCGTGCCGTCCGGCCGCTCGGGGTAGTGCGGGCGGAGCGCCTCCCGGTAGGCCTCGCGGAACGCGCTTTTCAGAGGTTCCTCGAGTTGGGCGAGGTAGGGGCGAAGGCTGGTGCCCATCGCCCATTGCAAGACTGCATCTGGCCCGGTCAGCACATGGAGGTAGATGGTTTCCCAGAGCTCGAGGGAGTGGCTGATTGGGCGCAGCAGCTCCCAGTAATCGGTCGGGCCGAGAATTGGGTGCACCCGGCCAATTCCCGAGAGGGCTGCCGCCCATGGGCCGTTCCGCGCCACCTTACTCTGAAGGGTGCGGAACGGTGCCTGGTCCATCGCCGGCATCTGCACTGCAAGCACGCCTCCCGGAGCAAGCAACGAGACCAGGCGCGGGAACAGCCGCCGGTGATCGGCGAGCCAATGCAGGGCGGCATTCGAAAAGATGAGGCCCGGTTTCCGATCGGCTACGAACCCGGCGATATCGGCGGCGAGGAACCGGCAGCCAGGTGCTGCCTTGCGTGCACGGGCGAGCATTGCATCGGAGGCGTCGACGCCGAGAATATCAGCCTCGGGCCAGCGCTTCCTGAGCAGCGCCGTGACGTTGCCGGCGCCGCAGCCGAGATCGACGACGTGGGCGGGAGAGGCGAGCGGGACGCGGGCGAGGAGATCGAGTGCAGGCCGCAGACGCTCGGAGCCAAATTGCAGATATTGCGCCGGATCCCAGAGCGTGGTCGCCATTCGAGGCTAGACCAGTATGGCCGTTGGCGGAATTGCGGAACAGACCGCCGACTCCAGGAAATGGATCGAGAAAACAAACGGAGAGTATGCGGGGCTCTGCCCCGCTCCCCGCCAAAGGCAAGCCTTTGGAATCCCTTCTCGTGCAGTTCGGAGGTCTGGGGCCTCAGGCCCCAACGTCCCGTTGGGCGGGTCAAGGGCGGAGCCCTTGCCTTGGCTTTTCAGGAAAATGTCAGAGATCATCATGCGACTGCCGGTGGCGATCGAGCCGGTCGAAGCCCGATCTGATCAGCCAGAAGCCGTAAGCGATGGCGGCGAGGAAAACCAGGAACCAGATCGTGCTCCAGGTATCGTCGAGTGCCGCGGACGCGAGCAACAGTGTGACCACCCCGACCGCGCCGGTTACCGCAAGCTGCAACCAGAATGAGAGACCCAACACTTGCCCCCACTTTTCCACAGGAAGAGCCCGGCGAGCTTTACCGGGGCGAGGCGAGAGCGGCAATCGGGGTGGTTATTCTGCGGCCATGCGCTCTGTTGGCGCCTCGCTCCGGCGCGCGGTTTGCCGCCCAGCCGCCAAGAGTGCGCGGAGAAAACTCGCCTCTGCATTGAGCTTGGAGGAAATCGGCAGCTCGGCGAGTGCGGCGTCAGCCTCGTAGTTCGTCAGCCGGATCGAATGTGGCAAGGCTGCCAGCTCGGCTTCGAGCGACCGCTGGAAGGCGATCTCGTTCAGCCGGTTGAAGATCTCGGCCTGGGTCAGAGGCCGCGCCTTGCGGCGGCGCGGCTGAGCCCGGATCAGCACCAGCTCGTCCGGCAGATCCGGCTGCAGCAAGGGCCTGAGCGGCGGGTTAGCCGAATAGGCACCATCCCAGAGCAGCCGGCCCTCGATTTCGATCGGGGGAAACAGGAATGGCAGGCACGCCGAGGCCAGCAGTACATCGACCGTAATATCCTCGTTGCGAAACAGCACCGGCATGCCGGTTTCGACGTCGGTCGCCCCGACGACCAGGCGTGGCGCCGTCTGGCTCGCCAGCAGGTCGCGGTCGAGCAGCTCGGACAGCACCGGGCGGAGCGGATTGTGCCCAAAGATGTTGAGCTGCTCGGGGGAAAACAGGCGCATCGCCGTCGCCATCCCCTGCCAGAACGGGTTGCTGGACGGATCTGCGCCCCACAGCCAGCGCGCCAGCGGACCATTCCTGATGCCGCTTGCCGCATGGGCCACGGCAATCCGCTCCCAAAGCCGGCCGACGGCGAGCCGTGCCCCCTCGGCGCCGCCGGCTGCCCAGCCCTGGGCGAGCATGGTGCCGATCAAGGCGCCCGATGACACCCCCGAGATGCGGTCGGGGGCGAGCCCGGTTTCGAGCAGGCGGTCGAGCACGCCGGCGGCGAACGCACCGTGAGCACCTCCTCCCTGGACAGCAACGGCGATCCGCCGGGGTTTCCGCAAGTTCCACATGCGGAGCACGTGGTGCGGTGCACAAAAAATGCCAAACAAACCATTTTTCTCCGTAAATCAAGATGTTATATCTGGAATCAGGACGAGGAGCCGGGTCCGATGCCGGCTTCGTGGAGAGAACATATGTGGAACATAATGCCGGCAACGGCGCGCTTGACGCCTGCGGAGCGACGAACTACCCGATCTCACTGCACAAATCTGTTCTCCAAGTGTTCCGAGGAGCTGCCCATGGATGCGAGTGCCGCGAGCCGGGATTACGTCTATGAACCGGTAGAGAACTGGGGGGCGCTGCCACCCGGCTTTGAGCTCGGGGACGTCGGCGGTGTCGGTGTCGATCGCCGCGATAACGTCTATGTCTTCAATCGCGGCGCCCATCCGATGCTGGTTTTCGACCGTGCGGGAAACTTCCTCCGCTCCTGGGGCGAAGGCGTTTTCCCGCGCGCCCATGGCCTTTCATTTGGACCTGACGAGATGCTGTACCTGACCGACGATGCCGATCACACGGTCCGCAGATGCACTCCTGATGGCAAGGTCCTGATGACGATCGGCATCCCGGGCAAGCCGGCGCCGTTCATGAGCGGCGAGCCGTTTCATCGCTGCACTCACACCGCGCTTTCTCCCCGGGGTGAAATTTACATCTCCGATGGTTACGGCAACGCCCGGGTGCACAAATATGC
Source organism: Acetobacteraceae bacterium (assembly GCA_050730115.1). Classification (GTDB taxonomy): domain Bacteria; phylum Pseudomonadota; class Alphaproteobacteria; order Acetobacterales; family Acetobacteraceae; genus JAKAWQ01. Next base: position 4,396 of record JBOHMK010000139.1, on the reverse strand, counting down.
GCCCGACGGCAGGCATCTCTTCTCCTGGGGTCAACCCGGCAGTGACCCGGGAGAGTTCAACGTCGTGCACAATATCTGCTGTGATGCCGCCGGCTGGGTCTATGTCGCCGATCGCGAGAACCATCGCATCCAGGTATTCGACGGCAATGGCCGTTACGAAACGCAGTGGAACAACCTGCATCGTCCCTGCGGGCTCTATATGACGCCCGGCAGCCGCCCGATCTGCTACATCGGTGAACTTGGCCCCGGCATGGCCGTCAACCTCGAGGTTCCGAATCTTGGGCCGAGAGTGACCATCACCGATCATGCCGGCAAGCGGCTGGCCCGCTTCGGCGGGCTGAAGGCCGGCTTCCGGCCTGGCGAATTCCATGCCCCGCACGGGATCGCCGTTGATCGGCACGGCGACATCTACGTGGGCGAGGTCGCCTGGACCAACTGGCGCGGCATGCACGGCGATCAACCGCCGCCCCAGCCGTTCCGCTGCTTGCAGAAATTCCGTAAGGTGACAGCCGATTCCGGTCAGTGACGCGCGGTGCCGCAAGCGCCCGTGACGGCGAGATCCCGCTCCGCTGCGCTTGCTTGACGCTCGCTCCGCGCGGCGCCTAGAGTCCGCGGGCGGTACGCAAACGCGAGGAGCCTGCTCGCGAGCCGGAAAGGGAGGGGGCTGATGCGTTGGTCGAGGCGCGGTTGGGCCGCGGGGCTGATAGCACTCGCGATCGCAATAGGAGGCGCGCCTCCGGCGTCGGCGCTGACCCTCAAGCTCGCCGGAGAGTACGGAATCTCCTATCTGCCGCTGACGGTCATGCAGACGCAGCACCTGCTGCAAAAGCTCGGCCAGCAGCAGGGCCTCGAGATCACGACGAAGTGGCTGCAATTCACCGGCGGCGCGGCCATGGATGAGGCGCTGATCGCCGGCGATCTCAACATCGCCGTGGGTGGCGTGGCGCCAATGGTGCTGCTCTGGGCACGCACGCGTGACAACCTCCGCGTGCATGCGCTCGCCGCGCTCAACGCCATGCCTCTCTACCTCAACACGATCGATCCCGATGTGGATTCGATCAAGGACTTCAAGGACACGGACCGGATCGCGATGCCGGCGGCGGGCGTTTCGATTCAGGCGATCACGCTGATGATGGCGGCGGCCAAGGAATTCGGGCCCGACCAGGCACGCAAGCTCAATCCGCTCACGGTTTCGATGTCACATCCGGACGGGATGGCGGCACTGCTGGCAAGGAAAGCCGGAATCACCGCGCATTTCACCTCGCCGCCCTACATGTTCGAGGAGCTGACGAAGCCTGGCGTCCACCGTGTGCTCGACAGCTACGACGTGCTCGGCGGGCCGGCGACCTTCAACGTGGTGTTCGCAACCAGCCGGTTCATGGAGAAGAATCCCAAGATCGGGCCGATCATCATCGCCGCATTGAAGGAAGCGGACGGGTTCATTACCGGCCATCCCGAGGAAGCCGCAGAGATCTACATGCATAGCACGCGCACCTCGCTCTCCGAGGCCGAGCTCGTGAAGATGATCCGGAATCCGGAGATAGAATGGACCATCGTGCCGAAGCGCACGATGGAGTATGCCCGGTTCATGGCCAAGATCGGGATGATCAAGTCGGCACCTGCCAATTGGCAGGAGCTGTTCTTCTCGACCATGGATGGCGAGCCCGGCAGTTGAACCGCGCCTGACACCATGGCCGCCGCACCGCTCCTTGAGGCGCGGGGCGTCACGCTCCAATACAAGACCGCGCGGCACCTGGTGACGGCGACCTACCGGGTGGATCTTTCGGTGTACCAGGGCGAGCGGTTCATCATCCTCGGGCCGTCCGGCTGCGGGAAAACGACGCTGCTCAAAGCGGTCGGTGGCTTCCTCCGGCCGGTCGAGGGCAGCATCATGCTTGCCGGACGCCCGGTCAGCGGCCCGGGGCCCGACCGGATGATGGTGTTCCAGGAGTTCGAGCAATTGATGCCTTGGAAGACCGTGCTCGGCAATGTGATGTTTCCGATGCGGGTCGCGCGCCGGCTGAGAAAGGACGAGATCCGCGAACGGGCGGCGGCCGCACTTGAAAAGGTGCAGCTCTCGAGGTTCGCTCACGTCTATCCGCACATGCTTTCGGGCGGCATGAAGATGCGGGTCGCGATCGCGCGCGCGCTCGCGATGGAGCCCGAAATCCTGCTGATGGACGAACCCTTCGCGGCACTCGATGCGCTGACGCGGAGGCAGATGCAGCAGGACTTGTTCGAGCTGTGGCGGATGCTGCATTTCACCATGTTGTTCGTCACCCACTCGATCGAAGAGGCGATCGCGCTGGGCTCACGCATCGTCGTCTTTTCGGCCCATCCCGGCCAGGTCCGCGCCGAGTTGAACGCTGCCCATCTCGACGGCGCCGATGCCGCCGATCCGGCTTTCGGGCAACTCACGCGGCGCATCCACGGGCTGCTGCTCGCTCCTGTTGCCGCTTCGCAAGATGGCCGGTCCGATCTCTGAGCCCGGTGAAGCGGCGGCGGAGATGCCGCCGCTGCGTGCCGAGTTCGAGCGCGCACATCAGGATATCGGCGCGATCGCGGCAGTAGAGGCGCCACTCTCGCTCCGCGAGCGACTGGTCAACAACCTCGGGTTTCGCCGCGGTCTGGTGCTGATTGCGATTGCCGTTCTCTGGCAAGTCTATGCACTCTGGCTGCACAATTCACTGTTGTTTCCGACGTTCACCGGTACCGTCAGGGTATTCGTTGCGGATTTGCTCTCGGGTGCGCTCAGCGAGCGGATCGAGACCTCCGTCCGGGTGCTGGTGATCGGTTATGCTGCCGGCATCGGCCTCGCCGCGGTGCTGACCACGCTCGCCGTAGCGACGCGCATCGGCAATGACATCCTTACCGTGCTGACGGCGATGTTCAACCCGCTGCCGGCGATTGCACTGCTGCCGCTGGCGTTGATCTGGTTCGGGCTTGGCACCGGCTCGCTCGTCTTCGTGCTGATCCATGGTGTGCTGTGGGCAGTCGTGCTGAACACCACCAGCGGCTTTCGGGCGGTGCCGGAGACGCTCAGGATGAGCGGACGCAACTGCGGGCTCTCGGGCATCCGTTACGTGGCGCTGATCCTGATGCCGGCGGCCTCGGCTTCGATCCTGACCGGCCTCAAGATCGGCTGGGCATTCGCCTGGCGGACGCTGATTGCGGCGGAGCTGGTGTTCGGTGTTTCCTCGCGCTCCGGCGGTCTCGGCTGGTACATTTTCCAGGCGCGGGAGGAACTCGAAACGACACGCGTCTTCGCCGGGCTGCTGGCGGTGATCCTGATCGGGCTGCTGGTCGAATCGGTGATCTTCCGCGCGGTTGAAGCGCGCACCGTCCGCCGCTGGGGGATGCAGCGATGAGACCGCCCGGGGATTGGCGGGCGCCGCCAGGCTGGTTTCGGGTGCACCCGCTCTGGCCCGAGAAGCGGCGTGATTGACGCCGCCGGTCACCCACCCCTAATAAGCGCTGCCCAGGCGGGCGCGCGGCGCCGCGCCCGGCGCCGGTAGCCGGCGGCGGGGCTTGGCAATCGGAGAACGACCCGTGAAGCGCACGTATCAACCCTCTAAGCTCGTCCGTAAGCGCCGGCACGGGTTCCGGGCGCGGATGGCGACCAAGGCGGGCCGCCGGGTGATTGCGAGCCGTCGCGCCAAGGGCCGCAAGCGCCTGTCCGCCTGAGCAACGGTGCCTCGCTCCCCTCTTCGCCTCAAACGCCGTGACCAGTTCGTGGCCGTGGCACGATCCGGGCGGAAAGTGCCGGCCGACGGCTTCGCGATGCAAGCCCTGCCGCGGCCGGATGGCTACCCCACCCGGGTCGGCTACACGGCGACGAAGAAGCTTGGCAATTCGGTGGTCCGCAATCGCGCGCGGCGGCGCCTGCGTGAGGTGGCGCGGCTCGCCCTCGCCGAGCGAGCGCGGCCAAGTGCCGATATCGTGCTGATCGGCCGCCCGGCAACGCTCACTTTGCCTTTCCCGCGGCTGTTGGCGGCATTCCATGGTGCGCTCGATCGTCTGGCGCAACTGTCGGAGCCGGGTCGATGACCACGGCGGCACGCGCGCTCAGCGCCCCGATCGTCGTCTATCAGTGGACCATCCGGCCGCTGACCGCACCCGCCTGCCGGTTCTGCCCGAGCTGCAGCGATTATGCGCTGGAGGCGCTGGCCCGACATGGCGCGGCGCGCGGCAGCCTGCTCGCGGCCAAGCGGATCCTGCGCTGCAATCCGTGGCATCCGGGCGGTTTCGATCCGGTTCCGCCAGGTGAGCCGGCCAGGAAAGGCGCGTCCAAAGGCTGATGGACCAGACACGACTGCTCCTCGCGATCGTGATCTCGATCGCGATCCTGATCGGCTTTCAGATGCTGCTGCCCCACCCGCCGCCGGCGCATCACCCG
>JBOHMK010000138.1:0-5771 GCA_050730115.1 Acetobacteraceae bacterium | reverse complement strand
GCTTCGAGTACACGGAACTGCTCGGCGACCTTGAGCGAGGCATAATGCGGCAGCATCACGCCGGCGGAGCCGACGCGGATCTGCGAAGTGGTGGCGGCGATGGCGCTGATCAGGATCTCCGGCGCGGTGCCCGCCTGGCTGTCCGAACTGTGGTGCTCGGCGAGCCAGTAACGCGCATAGCCGAGCTGCTCGCAGTGCCGCGCCAGCGCCATGCTCTCGCGAATCGAGCTGTCCGGCGTTCGCCCGGAGACGATCGTCGATTGGTCGAGCACGGAAAGCCGCATGGCGCCCTCTCTCACGCGCTGCAGTGGATCGCGCTGCAGTAGACCGTACTTCAGTAGATTCCGGCGGTGCCGAATGTCGCACGCAGCACGGCGTAGACAAGCGCACCGACCAGGAAGCCGACCAGCGAGCCGTTGACGCGGACGAACTGCAGGTCACGCCCGACCAAGAGTTCGAGCCGGTCGGTCAGCATCGCGGTGTCCCACCGTCCGACCACACCGGCGATGAAGCCTGCCAGTTCCGCCTGCGCCGCCGGCAGCACCGAGGTCACCATCGCCTCGATCGCATTCTGAATGCGGGCCCTGACCTCGGGCTCGGTGGCGAGCAGGGCGGCCGTATTACCGAGCATCTGCTGGAGGTACGCGATGCTGTGTCCGGACGGATCGGCTGCATCCTTCGCCAGCCCTTCGCGTAACCGCCGCCAGATGTCCCAGAGCCATGCCTGGACGGTCGGATGCGCGAGCACGTCCTTGAGTCCCGCGCCAAGCTCGGCGGCGCGGCCGGGGTCCTCCTCGATGTGATTGATCTCGCGTCGCACCCATTCGTCGAAGGCGAGGCGGATTTCCGAGCCGTCGGGTCCCATCTTGTCGAGTTCGGAGTTCATCGCCGTCAGCACGCGCTTAGCGATCGTGGCTCCGAGCGCCCAGCCCACCAGCCGCCCGCCTTGCTCGCGCACCCGCTCCTCGATCGCGACGCGGAGTTGCTCTTCCTTGGTGGCGAGCGTGGTCCGGAGTTGGCCCAGGATGAAGCCAAACACTTCCTGGTGCCGCCCTCCCGCGACCAGGGATCTCAGCGCCTGGGCCAGCAACCGCCCGCCGGCGGCACCGCCGAGGAGGCGTGGCAGCAGCCGGGATATGATCCGCCGTGCCCGGCCATCCTCGATCGAGCCAAGCAGGCGCGGCAGCATCGAAGCCAGTGCCGCCGCGGTGACGCGAGAGGATTGCGGGTCGCGGAAGAAGCGTTCGAGAATGGCGGCGAGGTCGAGCCCGGCGAGCGTGCGTGCGACCTCTGCCTTGGTGAAGACATGGTTGGCGACGAAGCGGCCAAGCGCGCGGCCGAGCCTTTCCTTGTGCGTGGGAAGAATTGCGGTGTGTGGAATCGGCAGGCCGAGCGGATGACGGAACAGCGCCACGACTGCGAACCAGTCAGCGATGCCGCCGATGAGGCCGGCCGTGGCTGCAGCTTCGAGGATGCCGCTCGCGTAGCCGGGCGGGAGGAAGTGCGCGAGCACGGTGAGCACACCCATGAGGACCAGCAACAGGGTGGCCAAGCCGCGGTGGCGGGCGAGCGAGCGGCGCGCCGCACGGTCGGAATCAGACATTGCCCGCCAAGGCTATCACGCGTTCACGGGGCGGCGGGAACAGGGCCGCGGGAACAGGTGCGGCGGATGCCCCGGGCGGGAGTGACGCCGACCGCTCGCGCGCGATTGACTTCCATCGCATGCCGGCCATTATCGCCTGACGCGCTCACGAGAAAAGCGTGGGCAGTGATTTCCCGGCGGAGTCCGGGGCGAGCGCTTTGGCCTCAATCCGGGTGCGCCGGGATAAGCAGTACGATGCTGGAGGAGGCATGTTGATGACCAATGATCGGATGACCGATGACGGGATGACCGATGATGGGATGACCGATGATGGGATGATCGGCAATCGGGAAAATAAACTGCCTGGCCGCGGCGAAGTACGCCTGCCGCGCCGGGCGATGATGCATGGGGTCAGCGCGGCATCCGTCGCTGCCGTTCTGGCGGCGGGCATCCGTCCTGCCCGTGCCGCCGGGAGCGGGCTATTCCCCTCGCATCCGAAGTGGCGCTTCGTGTTCGTCAACCATGCGACCACGCATTCATTCTTCGTGCCAACCCGTTATGGCATCGAGGACGCCTGCGCGCTGCTGGGCTGCACATTCCAATGGACCGGCTCGGAGACCGCCGACGTCGCACAGATGGTGGACGCGATGAACGCCGCGATCGCTTCGAAGGCGGACGGCATTGCGGTTGCGATCGTCGATCCCAAGGGGTTCAATGCACCGACGGCGCGGGCAATGCAAGCCGGCATTCCCGTGTTCGCCTACAATTCCGATGCTCCGCCTGGCAGCCCGAACGAGCGGCTCGCCTATATCGGCCAGGATCTCTTCCGTTCGGGAGAAATGATGGGAGAGCGGATTGTCACGCTGGTTGGCACGGGCGAGGTGGCGCTGTTCATCGGCACTCCGGGCCAACTCAACCTGCAGCCGCGCATCAACGGCGCGATGGCATACCTCAAGCAATCCGCTGCCGCCATTCATCCGGTGGTGATCGCTACCGACCCGACGCTGAATGTCGCCCTCTCCAAGGTTCGCGCCTACTATCTTGGCCACGAGAGCGTGAAGGGCATGTTTGGCAGCAGCGCCACCGACACCGAGAGTATCGGCAGCGTCATGCGCCAGTTCGAGCTGCCAAAAAAGGGCATCCACGCCGGCGGCTATGATCTGGTGCCGCAATCGCTTCAGGATGTGCGCGACGGCTATCTGGATTTCCTGATGGATCAGCAGCCGTACCTGCAGGGCTTTTACACCGTCATGGAAATGTTCGTTTACAAGGCGTCCGGCGGGCTGACCGGCCCGGCGGAGATCAACACGGGGATCAAATTCGTCACCAGGGAAAACGTCGCACCCTATCTCACCACCAGGACGCGCTACGAGGGGAGTTCCGCTGAACCTCAGATTGTACCCCGTTCCGGCTCGATTGGCTGAGGCCATCGGCTGAGGTGAACGCCAATCGGATTCGAGCGCCGACAAAAGGAGTTGTGGTCGAAGACATTCATCCCGGAGGCGGGCACTACTGCCACGACCAGTAGAGCGTTTCCGTGATGCGACTCCTGTCGCGCGCCTGGAGAGCGGCTCCGGCGGGGTCGGGATCGCCACGTCGCGCCGCGCGCTCTCAGCGCGTTGCTCCTTGCGATGACAGTGCAGGGGCTGGTGGTGGGGCGGCGCGGAGTGGTGCAAATGCGCGGTTTCACGGAATCGGTGTACCAGGCTCGCCACCTGCGTTGACTTCTCCGCTGGCGGGAAGATTATCCTTGGCCGCGAGAGGCAGATCAGGGTGCCGGAGGGCGATCCGACGCGGTGTCGTTCGGGCACAGTCGCCCGTGGCGGCGATCGCCGAGATGACCGTGGTGCTGCGCTCGCGGTATGGGAGGAGGGACGACGATGACTGATGAGCTGAGTAGAAAGCTTACTCGTCGCGCGGCCGCGCGGCTACCGCGCCGGGCGATGATGCATGGAGTGAGCGCGGCATCGGTCGCTGCGGTTCTGGCGGCGGGCATCCGCCCTGCCCGGGCGGCGGGCAGTGGGCCGTTTCCCGAGCATCCGAAGTGGCGGTTCGTTTTCGTCAACCACGTGACGACGAACCCGTTCTTCGTGCCGACGGTCTATGGCATCGAGGATGCGTGCGCGCTGCTCGGCTGCACCTATCAATGGACGGGTTCGGAGACCAGCGACGTTGCCCAGATGGTGAACGCGATGAACGCCGCGATCGCGGCCAAGGCGGATGCGATCGCGGTTGCGATCGTCGATCCCCAGGGGTTCAACGCGCCAACCGAGCGGGCACTCGAGGCCGGGATCCCGGTTTTTTCCTACAACGCCGACGCCCCGCCCGGCAGCCCGAACAGGCGGCTCGCTTATATCGGGCAGGACCTTTACCAGTCCGGCGTCGAGATGGGCGGGCGGATCGTCGATCTGGTCGAGTCCGGCCTGGTGCCGATCTTCATCGCGACCCCTGGCCAGCTCAACATTCAGCCACGCTTCAACGGCGCCAAGGCGGCGATCGAGAAGTCCGGCAAGAAGATCGACGTGCAGATGATCGCCTCGGGCCCGACGGTGAATGAGGAGCTGAGCAAGATCAAGGCGTACTATCTCGGCCACCAGGACCTCAAGGGCATGTTTGCGGTCGATGCCGGTAGCACCCAGGGCGTGGCCGAGACGATGCAGACCTTCAACCTGCCGAAGAAGGGTATTCACGCCGGCGGCTACGATTTGCTGCCGAAGACCCTGCAACTCATCGATGAGGGCTTCCTCGATTTCACGATCGATCAGCAGCCCTATCTGCAGGGATTCTACACTGTCATGGAAATGTTCGTGTTCATGGTCTCGGGCGGGCTGACCGGACCTGCCGACATCAATACCGGCCTCAAGTTCGTGACCAAGGCGTCGGTCAAGCCTTATCTCACCACGCATACCCGCTACGAGGGCAGCTCCTCCGAGGCCGAGATCGTGCCGCGCTCCGGCCCGATCGGCTGAACTCTGTGCAAACTGCACCCGAGAAGTCCGGCGGCGCCGAGGCGCCGCCGGCTTTTTCGCCGCGCCGCTCAGGCTTCGGCCACGCGATCACCGGCTTGTTGGTGCAGCGCGAGGCGAGTGTCATCTTGGTTGCCATTCTGCTGATCATCTACTTCGGCGTCAGCAACCCGAACTTCATCTCCAACGCCAACCTCGAAACCCTGTCGCAGTTCATCGCCGCCCCGGCGATCATCGCCTGCGGCGAAATCATGCTGCTGATCTGCAAGGAGATCGATCTTTCGGCCGGACAGACCTTTGCACTGGCGCCGTTTCTCGTCTATTTCGGGGCAAAATTCGGCCTGCCCGTGATTCCCGCGATTGTTGTGGCACTCATCATCTGCGCCGGAATCGGCCTGCTGATCGGCCTCGTTACGGTGCTCTTGGAAGTGCCTTCGTTCGTTACCACCCTTGGCACTTTCTTCCTGATCACCGGCATCACGCTGATCATCTCCCGCGGCTTTCCGGCAACGCCGCCGGGCGGCCCCGGTCTTGCCTGGTTCCTCGGCGCGGCAGGCTATTCCTCGATCATCTGGGCAGTGATCATCGTCTTCCTGATGCACGTGGTGCTCCGGCACACGCGCTGGGGCCTGCATACCATCGCGGTTGGAGGAAACGACGTCGGCGCCGCCGAGGCCGGGATCAGGGTGAACCGCATCAAGGTCGGCAACTTCATGCTGACGACGGTGCTCGCCGGTTTCACCGGCATCATCGAGGCATTTCGCATCGGCTCCAGCGATCCGCTTGCCGGCGGCGCCAACATCATGTTCCTGGGCGTTGCCGCAGGCGTGATCGGCGGCACCGCGTTGACGGGTGGTGCCGGCACGATCATCGGCGGGCTGATCGGCGCCCTGGTGCTTGGCGTGCTGCAGGACGGCTTTACGCTGCAGGGCATCAACGCCTTCACCTTCAACATCATCATCGGCGGCGCGATCCTCATCGCGATGGTCGCCAACATCCATCTGGCCCGCCGACGCAGCGGGGTGCGGCAATGACGGAGGCGATCCGCGCCGAGGGCATCGTCAAGCGGTTTGGCCATGTCACCGCGCTCGACGGCGTCGCGATGCAGGTCGCCTATGGCGAAACGCTCGGCATTCTCGGCGACAACGGCGCCGGCAAATCGACCTTGATCAAAATCCTGACCGGCTATCACCGGCCGGATGCCGGGCAACTCTATGTCGATG
>JBOHMK010000137.1:0-2516 GCA_050730115.1 Acetobacteraceae bacterium | reverse complement strand
GCTGAGACCTGGCGTCGCGCGGCTCAGGATCGAGCTCAAGTACAGCGAAGGCGAACCGGTCATCAAGGAGATCACTCGGGTTTCCAAACCAGGGCGCCGCGTCTATTCGAAGATCCGGGAACTGCCGCGGGTGTATGCCGGCCTCGGCGTCTCGATCCTCTCCACTCCGCGCGGGGTGATGAGCGATGCCGAAGCGCGCGCCGCGAATGTCGGCGGCGAAGTGCTGTGTCGGGTATTCTAACCCGGGGGTCTTAAAGGAAGGACAATGTCACGCGTCGGCAAATACCCGGTCGAAATTCCCCAAGGCGTCGAGGTCGCACTCGTCGGCCGGATGCTGACCGCCAAGGGCAAGCTCGGCGAGCTCTCGCTGTCGCTCGCCCCGGAGGTCGAGGCGAAGATCGAACAGCGCCGCGTGGTGATCGCGCCCAACGGCGCGGAGAGGCGCGCGCGCATGATGTGGGGAACCACGCGCGCGCTGGTGGCGAACATGGTGCGCGGGGTCTCCACAGGCTACGCGCGGGCCATGGAGATCACCGGTACCGGCTTCCGGGCCCAGGTCCAGGGCAAGAATCTGGTGCTCAACCTCGGCTATTCGCACGAGATCGTCTATCCGGTGCCCGCGGGTATTCGCGTCACCTGCGACAAGCCAACCGCGATCCGCGTCGAAGGGGCGGACAAGCGGCTCGTCGGGCAGGTGGCCGCAGAAATCCGCCACTTCCGGCCACCCGAACCCTACAAGGGCAAGGGCGTGAAATACGAGGGCGAGGCGATCCGCCGCAAGGAAGGCAAGAAGAAGTAGGATGAGTGCAAAACAGGAGCTGCGCGCGCGCCGCCGCGTCCGCCTTAGGTTCAGGCTCCGCCAGAAGAGTGGCGGACGGGCTCGCCTCTCCGTATTCCGCTCCGGTCGCCATATCTACGCGCAGGTAATCGACGATGCCGCGGGGCGCACAGTCGCTGCGGCTTCCAGCCTCGAGCCTCTGATGCGGAGCACGCTTGAAAGCGGCGCCGATCGCAAAGCCGCGGCTGCCGTCGGGCGGCTGATCGCCGAGCGCGCGGTGGCCGCCGGAATCAAGGACGTGGTTTTCGACCGCGGCGCCTATCTCTATCACGGGCGGGTGCAGGCGCTCGCGGATGCAGCCCGCGAGGGCGGGCTCGCCTTCTGAAGGGAGCACTATGGCACGGGAACCGAGGGAAGGCCGCGGCCGCGAACGCGAGGCCAGCGATGAACTGATCGACAAGCTGGTCAGCATCAACCGCGTCGCCAAGGTGGTGAAGGGCGGGCGGCGCTTTGCATTTGCGGCGCTGGTGGTCGTCGGAGACCAGAAGGGCCGGGTCGGGTACGGCGCCGGCAAGGCACGCGAGGTACCGGAAGCCATTCGTAAGGCGACCGACCGGGCGAAACGGGCGATGATTCGCGTGCCGATGCGCGAGGGGCGCACGCTGCATTACGACGTCGAGGGTCGTTTCGGCGCCGGCCGGGTGGTGCTGCGCGCCGCCCCGGCCGGGACCGGGATCATCGCCGGCGGGGCGATGCGCGCGGTCTTCGAATCGCTCGGCATCGGCGACGTGGTCGCCAAATGCATCGGCAGCCGCAATCCCCACAACATGGTCAAGGCGACCTTCGCAGCCCTCGGGCGCTCGGCGGCGCCGCGGGCGGTTGCGCAACGCCGCGGCCGGAAGGTCTCCGATCTTCTCGGGCGGCGCGAAGGGCACGCACCGGCAGAGACACCGGCCGATGCCTGAGAACAAGCGAGTCAAGGTCACCCAGATCGCCTCGGCCTCCGGGCGCAAACCGGGCCAGCGGGAGACTCTGATCGGGCTCGGCCTCAACCGCCTGCACCGGAGCCGGGTGCTCGAGGCAACGCCTCCGGTGCGCGGCATGCTGCGGAAGGTCGCGCACCTTGTGCGCATCGAAGATCTAACATGACACGCGAGACCGGCCGATGAAGCTCAACGAACTCAAGGACAATCCCGGGGCGCGGCGCCACGCCAAACGACTGGGTCGCGGCATCGGCTCCGGCAAGGGCAAGACCTCGGGGCGCGGAGTGAAGGGGCAGAAGGCACGTACGGGCGTCGCTTTGAACGGCTTCGAAGGCGGGCAGATGCCGATCTACCGCAGGCTCCCCAAGCGCGGCTTCACCAATCTGTTCCGCACCCGCTACGCGCCGGTCAATCTCGGCGCGATCGCCGCTCTGATTGCCGCCGGAAAGCTCGATCCGGCGCGGCCGATTGGCGAACAAGCGTTGCGGCAGGCCGGTCTGGTCGGCCGAGACCGGAGAGAGGCCGGCGTCGCCCTGCTCGCCGGTGGCAAGATCGCTCAGCCGATCCGGATCACCGTCGCCCGGGCATCGAAGGCCGCGGTCGCCCAAGTCGAGGCCGCCGGCGGCAGCGTTACTCTGCCCACTCCAGCGCCACCCGCCGAGGGCTAGTGTGCCGATGCTGACACTTGGTGCTCATCGAGAGGCATCCATGGTCGGCACACTAGCCTTTATTTTCAGTGGCCTGCTGATCCCCTT
>JBOHMK010000136.1:0-9045 GCA_050730115.1 Acetobacteraceae bacterium | reverse complement strand
GGCGAACGGCGCACCGCCGGGCCGGATGCTGCGTTGCGTGCGGCGGCGCGGGCGCTCGGCCGGCTCGCCCCGGAGGCGGCCGGCAAGGCTGGCCAGGCACTCTCAGCGCTCGAGCGTGCAGAGGAGGCGCTGACCGAGGCAGAGGCGTTGCTCGAAGAGTTCGGCGCCGCCGTCTCGGATGAATCCAGCAGGCTGGAGCAGGTGGAGGCCCGGCTGTTCGCGCTGCGCGCCGCGGCACGCAAATACCAGACCACGGTTGCGGAGCTACCGGAGGTTGCGGCCCGCTTGGCGCGAGAGCTGGCAGAGATCGAAGACCGGAGCGCGCTCGTTGCTCTGCGCGTGCGCGAGGCGGCAGCGTGCCGGGCGACGTATGACGAAACGGCCGGGCGACTTGCAGAGGCGCGTCTCGCGGCAGCCGGCACGCTCGAGGCAAGTGTGGCCCGCGAATTGCCCCCACTGAAGCTCGAGAAGGCGCGCTTCCAGTGCCGGATTGCCACTCTTGCGGAGGCGGCCTGGGGGCCGCATGGAAAGGATGCGGTCTCGTTCCTGTTGGCCGCCAACCCCGGGCAGGAGCCGGCGCCGCTCGCCCGCGCAGCGTCGGGTGGCGAGCTGGCGCGGCTGATGCTGGCGCTCAAAGTGGTGTTGGCCGGAAGCCGCAACCCGGCAACGCTGATCTTCGATGAGATCGATTCCGGAATTGGCGGGGCCGCGGCGGCTGCGGTCGGCGAGCGGCTGGCGCGGATCGCGCGTCAGACACAGGTTTTAGTGGTGACGCACAGCCCGCAAGTCGCCGTCAATGGCGATGCGCACGTCCGCATTACCAAGGCGACCGTGAAGGGACGGGTGGCGACGCGCGCGGCGATGCTCGGGGCGGCTGAACGGCAAGAGGAAATCGCACGCATGCTGGCCGGCGCGGTGGTCACCGACGCGGCACGTGCGGCTGCCGGGAGCCTGCTCACCGCACCACGGCCGGGCGCGCGTCGTGGCGCGGCGCGGCCGTGAAGAAGCGAGCCGTGAAGAAGGCAGACGGGGCGGCCGTCGAGGCGCCGGTTGACGCCCTGGATGAGAAAGCCGCACGGGCAGAGCTGGCGCGGCTTGCCAGGGCGATCGCCGAGGCCGACCGGCTCTATTACGAAGATGATGCGCCGGCGCTCGCGGATTCCGATTATGACCGGCTGCGAGCCCGCAATGCCGCCATAGAGAGCCGGTTTCCGGGCCTCGTGCGCGCCGATTCGCCGTCGCGTCGCGTCGGTTCCGCGCCGGCAGGGGGCTTTCGGAAGTTCCGTCATCGCGAGCCGATGCTCTCCCTCGACAACGTATTTTCTGCCGAGGAGTTCGCCGAGTTCCTGGCCCGGGCCCGCCGATTCCTCGCCCGCGGTCCGGAAGAGAGGCTCGCACTGGTCGCCGAGCCGAAGATCGACGGGCTTTCGATTTCGCTCACCTATGAGAAGAATCATTTCGTTTCCGGGGCGACGCGCGGCGACGGCATCGAAGGCGAGGATGTCAGCGCCAACCTGAAGACGCTGCACAGCGTTCCCGAGAAACTTTCCGGGCAGGCTCCCGAGCTGATCGAGATCCGGGGCGAAGTCTTCATGAGCAAGGAGGATTTCCTGGCGCTGAACGAGGCGCAGGACAAGGTGGGTGAAAAAACCTTCGCCAATCCGCGCACTGCGGCGGCCGGAAGCCTTCGCCAGATCGATCCCTCGATCACCGCCTCGCGGCGGCTGTCGCTGTTTGCGTACGCGCTCGGCGCGGCCTCGGAAGCGGTGGCGGATACGCACTGGCACTACCTCGAGCGGCTCAGGAGCTGGGGTTTTTCGGTCAACCCGCTGTCGCGGCGCCTCACCGACGGGGCGGAAGCTGCCGGCTTCCAGGAAGAGATGACGGCCAATCGGGCCAGCCTCGGCTACGATATCGACGGCGTTGTTTATAAGATCGACGACCTTCGCCTGCAGCAACGGCTCGGGTTTGCCGGTCGCGCTCCGCGCTGGGCGGTGGCGTGGAAATTCCCGGCCGAGCAGGCGGTGACGCAACTCGAGGGGATCGTGATCTCGGTCGGGCGGACCGGGGCGCTGACGCCGGTGGCGAAGCTGACACCGATCACGGTGGGCGGCGTGGTGGTCCGCAATGCCACGCTGCACAACGAAGACGAGATCGAACGCAAGGACATCCGGATCGGTGACTGGGTGACGATCCAGCGCGCCGGAGACGTGATTCCGCAAGTCCTTGGCCCGGTGCTCGCCCGGCGGCCGAAGGGAGCAAAGAAGTTCGTCTTTCCCGAGACCTGCCCGGTCTGCGGCAGCCGTGCCGTGCGCGAGACCGGCGAGGCGGTGAGGCGGTGCACGGGAGGGCTCACCTGCCCGGCGCAGGCGGTTGAGCGGCTCCGGCATTTCGTCTCCCGCGCGGCGTTCGATATCGAGGGGCTCGGTGAGAAGACGATCGCCGAATTCTATGCGGATGGGCTGATCCGTTCGCCCAGAGACATCTTTACCCTCTCTCTCCGCGAGGCCGAAATCGCCGGGCGGGAAGGATGGGGAAGGATTTCGGCTCGCAATCTGTCCCACGCGATCGCGCGGCGCCGGAAGATCGCACTCGCGCGATTCATTTACGCGCTTGGGATCCGCCGGATCGGCGAGGCGAATGCGCGGCTGCTGGCGCGCTATTACGGTTCGTACGGCCGTTTCAAGGCGGCAATGGAGAGCCTGACCGACGCGGCTTCCGAAGAGCGGCGGGCGCTCGATTCGATTGTCGGCATCGGCCCCGCGATCGCCGAGGAACTTGCCGGCTTCTTCAGTGAACCGCGCAATCTGAAAACCCTCTCGGCGCTCGAGGGTGAGATCACGATCGAGGATGAAGCGCAGGGTTCGGTTGCCGACTCTGCGGTTTCCGGCAAGACCATCGTCTTCACCGGCACGCTCACGACGATGACCCGTGCCGAGGCCAAGGCGCGTGCCGAGGCGCTGGGCGCCAAGGTTACCGACACTGTCGCACGCAGCACGGACTTCGTAGTTGCCGGCGCCGACCCGGGCTCCAAGGTGCGCAAGGCAGCAGAACTTGGCGTCCGCGCCATCGATGAGGACGAATGGCGCGAGCTGGCGGGATGGCCTCAGGCGAGCGGCCGGGATTGATGGCGAGGGCCGCCGCTGATCATCCGGGCCGTCGCATGGCGGGCGAAGTGCAGGAACAGCCGGACGTATGGCGGCGAATCCTGGCGGAGCCGGCGGCGATCGTGGAGGTCGCAGGGCAGTTGGTGGCGCGGCGGCCGCGGTTCGTGCTGCTGGTTGCGCGCGGCACTTCGGATCATGCGGCGCTCTATGCCAAATATCTGATCGAGATCACGCAGCAGCTTCCTGCCGGCCTGGTCTCGCCGTCCACCATGACGGCCTATGGTGCCCGGCCGCGGCTTGAGGATGTGCTGCTGATCGCGGTCAGCCAGTCTGGCGGCTCGCCCGACCTGGTGCGCACTGTCGAGATCGGCCGGGAGCAAGGGGCTGCGACTCTCGCGGTCACCAACAACGCCCGCTCGCCGCTCGCGCAAACAGCCGAGCTGCATCTCGACATCCGCGGCGGCACCGAGCGCGCCGTGGCCGCCACCAAGTCCTATACCGCGCAGTTGCTGACGCTCTATTTGCTGTTCGATCGCATGCGCGGAGGTGACGGCCAGGCGGCCGCACGGTTGCCGGAATGGGGTCAGGCGCTGCTGGCACAGGATGGCCGGATGGCGGAGATCGCCCAGCGGTACCGTTTTGCGCAACGGCTGGTGGTCACGGCGCGTGGCTATTCGTACGCGACGGCGCGCGAGGCGGCGTTGAAGCTCATGGAGACGTCATACATCTCTGCGCAGGCGTTTTCCGGCGCCGACCTGCTGCACGGACCGCTGGCGATGATCGATCGAGAGATGCCGGTACTGGCGGTGGTGCCGGAGGGGATCGGCGGGGCTTTGATGCGGCGGGTACTGCCGCGGCTCAGTCGGGCAGGCGCGGACGTGTTTTGCGTCGGCGACCGGACGGCGGTGCCGGAGGGGGCGTCCGGTCTGGCATTGCCTGAGGGCGTGCCTGAGGAAATCTCACCGATCCTGGAGATACTGCCGTTGCAGATGCTGGCGCTGCATCTTGCCGTCGCGCGCGGCGGCGATCCGGATGCGCCACGCGGGCTCAGCAAGGTGACAGCAACGCTGTGACGGCGGAGACGATCATCGCCGCGCCAGCATTGCTGCGCGATGGCCGGATCGGTGGCCCCGGCGCCCTGGCGGTGGCTCGCGGACGGATCAGGCGCGTACTCGATGAGGTGCCTAAGGACGCCGATGTGGTGCTGCCTTGCGGGGTGGTGACGCCGGGGCTGATCGATCTGCACAATAACGGAGCCTTCGGTGTCGATTTCGCCGTGGCCCGCGGCTCTGATTGGCGGCGCGTGCTCGCCGGTCTTGCGGCGCGCGGCGTGACCGCGGTGCAGCCCACCATTATCACCGCACCGCTGGCGGCAATTCGTGATGCCATGGAGCGGGTCGCGCTGGCGGCGACGGCCGCCACCAGCCGCGCGATGCCGGAGGCACGGATTCTGGGCGTGCACCTCGAGGGCCCGTTCATCGCCGAGGCGCGGAGGGGCGCGCACCGCGCCGAGTGGGTGCGTACTCCTGATCCCGAGGCGATCGACCTGCTGCTCGGGCATCTTCCGAGCCGACAGATGCTGCGCACCATGACGCTGGCCCCGGAATTGGCGCACGCGCTCGGCGCGACCGCGCGGCTGGCGGCTGCCGGCGTCGTCGTCTCGATCGGCCACAGCGATGCCACCGCCGAGCAGGCGGCGGCAGCGATCGAGGCCGGTGCGCGCATGGTGACGCATCTCTTCAACGCGATGCGACCGTTTGCGCATCGCGATCCTGGTCTCTCCGGCGCGGCACTCACCGATTCGCGCCTGTTCCTCGGGCTGATTGTCGATGGCCACCACGTGCATCCGATCGGATGCCGTCTCGCCTTCCAGGCGGCGGCGTCGCGGATTGTCGCGGTCACCGACTCGATTCTGATCGCCGGGATGCCGCCGGGAACGGAGATGGAGTTCGGCGGGGCAAAGGTGGTTGTGGACGACGATGGGGTCGGCCGCCGGCCAGATGGCACTCTCGCGGGCGCCGGGATCATCCTCGATGAAGGCGTGCGGCGGATGATCGCGACCGGGCTCGATCCTGCGATGGTTCTGACCAGCGCCACGACAACCGCGGCGCGCGCGATCCAGCGGCAGGATCTCGGCAGGCTCGCTGTTGGTGCGCGTGCCGATCTGGTGTGGTGGGACGAGGAGTGGCAGGTGCTGCGGGTGTGGATCGGCGGGCGCGAGGTTGGCGCGGCTCATTGCGGTATCGACGGGCGATCTCGAGCGGTCCGTTCGTGAGACCGGCGGCGGCGGGGATAGACACCCCCCCCTGAAACCGGCCAAACCGTGGTCATGGGTCTGTTCCGCCGCCCGCTGGTCCGCCGGCTCGACCGCTATTTCTTCGGCCAACTGTTAGCCGGCCTCGTGGTCAGCACCGGCGGGCTCGCGGCATTGATCTGGCTCACTCAGTCGCTCAGGTTTCTCCAGCTGGTGATCGACCGCGGCCTGAGCATTGGTGTCTTCCTCGAATTGACCGGCCTCTTGATCCCGAGTTTCGTCGCGGTGATCCTGCCGATCACGACCTTCATCGTGATCCTCTTCCTCTACCAGCGCCTGTCGTCGGATCGGGAGCTGATGGTGCTGCGCGCGGCCGGCTGCTCTCCGTTCACGCTGGCCCGACCGGCTCTGGCCCTGGCCGGCCTCACTCTTCTCACGTGCTTCTGGCTCAACCTCGTGGTGGTGCCGGCGAGTGTCACGGCGTTTCGGCAAGATCAGTTCGAAATCCGCAACCGGATTGCTGCCTTCCTGCTCCAGGAAGGCGTGTTCACCGAGGTCACGAACCGGCTTACCGTTTATGTGCGCAAGCGGGATCTCGACGGTACACTGCACGGCATTCTGATCGACGATGCGCGCAATCCGGACAATCCGGCCACCATCCTGGCCGAGACCGGCCGCCTGGTGGACGGGCCGGACGGGCCCGAAGTGCTGCTGTTCCAGGGCACGAGGCAGGTCATCGACCGGCACACGGGCCGGCTGAATGTGCTGACTTTTGCGGAGAACACGATTGATCTGGCGAGTGCCTCGCGAGCCGGCGGGCATCGCTTCCGCGATGCCTCCGAGCTTTCTCTATCGGAGCTTCTGCACCCCAATCCGGGAACCGTGAGCGCAAGCGATGTGCCGCGATACAGGGTCGAGGCGTACCGGCGCCTCTCCAGCCCGTTCACCGCGCTGTCATTCGCCTTGATTGGCCTTTATGCGGTGCTCGCCGGCGGCTTTCGCCGCCATGGCGGACTGATCCGCCCGCTGGCGGCGGTCGGCGCCGTCACGCTGCTGCTGGCGGCGGGACTCGCGATCGCCGATTCCGCCGCTCGTCATCCGGCCCTGATGCCGTTGATCTGGGTCCATGCGATGCTGCCCGGCGCGATTGCCGGATGGCTGCTGCTGCGGCCGGGAGCTGGCCCGCGCGGCGCAATTCGCCTCGGCCGGGTTGCAGCGCGATGACGGCCCCGACCACTCTTGCCTCCTATTTTGCCCGGCAGTTCCTGATGGCGGTGCTGGCCGCGCTCGCCGGGCTCACACTGCTCGGTTCGCTGTTCGATCTGATCGACCTGATGCGGCGCGCCAGCGCGATCGCGGATGCCACGTTCACGCTGGTCCTGGAGATGGCTGCGCTCAGGGTGCCCTGGCTGTTGATGCAGATCTTGCCGTTCGCAGTGCTGCTTGGCGGCATCTACGCCTTCTGGCACCTGACCCGTTCGTCGGAGCTGGTGGTCGCACGGGCGGCGGGAGTTTCGATCTGGCAAATCCTGGGGGCACCGTTCGCGGTTGCGGTCCTTGTCGGCGGGTTCGCAACTGCGGTCATCAGCCCGGTCTCGTCGGTGACTTACGCCCGTGCGGTCGCACTCGACGATGCCTATCTCAAAGTCGGCGCGGGACCGCTGACGATAAACGGCGGGCAACTCTGGCTTCGTCAGTCGGACGGCGGGCTGGTCAAGGATGGCGTGGCCATCATCCATGCGGCGAGCGTGGGGCTTCGTCACAAGGTTCTGACCGCCCGGCAGGTGAGCGTGTTCCGCCTGGATGCGCACGATCGGCTGCTGCAACGAATCGAGGCCGGCGGCGGCCAACTTGTGCGTGGCGCGTGGGTATTCAGCGACGCGCGCACGCTCGAACCCGGGCACTTGCCGACGGCAGCCGGCAAGATCCGGATCCCGACCGATCTCACGGTCGAGCGGGTCCAGGAGAGCTTCGCCTCACCGGACACGCTCTCGGTCTGGGAGCTGCCGGGGTTCATCACGCTGCTCGCCCGCTCCGGCTTCTCGACCGTGGCCCATCGGCTTTATTTCCAGACCCTGCTGGCATTGCCGCTGTTCTGCGGCACGATGTCGCTGGTTGCCGCAGGCTTTTCGATGCGGCCGGCACGGCGCGGCCTGGTTGCGCAGATGCTGCTGAGCGGGGCAGCGGCCGGCTTTGCCTTGTTCCTGATTTCGAAAGTGGCGGTCGAGTACGGCAAGTCGGGCGCGCTGCCGGCATTGCTGGCCGCCTGGGCACCTGCGGCCGCCGGCCTGATGCTGGCGGTGGCCCTGCTGCTGCATCTCGAGGATGGCTGAGTTGCAGCGTAAAGAACGGCGCCGCCGAGAATCGACTGCGGCGGCCTGCTTGCTGGTGCTCGCCGCCCTGCTGCTGCCGCGGCTTGCGGCGGCGCAATCCGAGCTGTTTGCACCCGGCAAGGGGCAGCAATTTTCGAACAGCGAGCCGGTCACCTTTCTCGCCGACAAGCTGACCTATGACCGGAATACCGGCGTCGTCACGGCGAGCGGCCATGTCCAGGCGTGGCAGGGCGAGCACGTGCTGCAGGCAGACAAGGTTACTTACAACCGGAATAGCGGGATCACCATTGCGACCGGCCACGTGGCGTTGCTGGAGCCGGACGGCCAGGTACTGTTCTCCGATCGTGCCGAGCTTTCCAAGGGCATGGTGAACGCGGTGCTCACGGGGATGAGCGTGCGGCTGGCGGAGAACGCGCGGTTGATCGCCAACGGCGGGCGGCGCACGGGGGGTGAGATCAACGCGCTGGCGCACGCCGTCTATTCGACCTGCAACCTCTGCGCCAAAGACCCGACGGCGCCGCCGCTCTGGCAGATCAGCGCTTCGCGGGTGGTGCAGGATCTGGTCAAGAAGCGGATCGAGTACTACGACGCGCTGATGCGCATCTATGGTTTTCCGGTGTTTTATTTTCCGTATTTCTGGACGGTTGATCCCTCGGTAAAGCGGGCAAGCGGGCTTCTGGTGCCGTCATTCGGGGTCTCCTCGCACATCGGCGGATTTCTCACCGTGCCCTATTATTTCGTGCTCGACGGGCAGTCGGACATCGTGGTCTCACCGACCATTGCGACCAAGGAGGGACCGCAGATCAACCTCGATTATCGCCGGGTTTTCGACAACGGCGCGATCAGCCTGAACGGCTATTTGGCGCATGCCGAGGGCTCCGCGCAGGGTGCCCTGTTCGCCAACGGCACCTTCAACTACAACGACACCTATCGCTACGGCTTCACCTACAACCGTGCGACCTCAGCCGATTATCTTCGGGACTTCAATATTGCCAACGGCGCCGACCTACTGACCAGCCAGGCCTTTATCGAAGGCTTTGGCCAGGGCGCCTATACGCGCCTGGATACGCGAATTTACCAGGGTCTCAATTCCTCGATCGACGACGCGGCGTTGCCGGTCGTGCTGCCGCACTGGCAGTACAGCTTCCTCGGCGCCCCGGACGCGCTCGGCGGGCGGTTTTCGGTCGATACCGGTTATTTCAACGTGCTGAGGCCCGAGGGCGCGAACGTCCAGCGCGCGGATGCGATTTTCAACTGGGACCGTCCCGCGCTCGGGCCGGCGGGCACGCTCTGGGATTTCGGGCTGCACCTGACCTCGGCCGCCTATATCGCCAACCGGCTCGAGTTGCAG